>NZ_JALFPR010000009.1:0-4230 GCF_022785585.1 Oliverpabstia sp.
CCGTATATAACTCCCACTCGCTAACACTCATTATATCATGATTCGCACCTGCGGTGCTTGACGCTGCTTTCGCAGCTATCATGATCGCCATTCGCCGCTCCCGATGAACATACTTCGTTTGTTCCCGCTCGCTAACACTCATTATATCATGATTCGCACCTGCGGTGCTTGACGCTGCTTTCGCAGCTATCATGATCGCCATTCGCCGCTCCCGATGAACATACTTCGTTTGTTCCCGCTCGCTAACGCTCATTATATCATAACGTCCTTACCTGTGGCTACTGCGAAAACAAGGATTGCCCTACAGGACGCAAAAAGTCCGCCGGAACCTACTGCCTCCGGCGAACTTTCATCACATCACAGATTACCACCCGTGATCTTATTCCATATTTATTTTACTGTCAACCATTCGCCCAGTCCGTCAAACTGATTTTCATAGCTTACGGCCTCCTCATACTGGTTGGACTGCAGGATGATATTTACGGTATTGTAGATACATCTCTTCAGTTCACGGATATCCAGTGTACCTTCCTTCAGCTCTTTGCGGATGTTTTCATGATCTTCTTCCATTCCCGGCATAACCATGTCATTGCCGGCTCTCATACAGCCTGCTGCGGTACACTCGCCCTGGATCTGTACGTTAGTGGTTGTCCAGTCGGTCATAATCGCTCCGGCAAATCCCCACTCGTCTCTTGCTGCTTTCGTACAGGTATCGTAACAGTTCGCAGCATGTACGCCGTTGATCAGGTTGTAGGATGTCATGATGGACATTGGCTGTGCATCCTTGATTGCAATCTCAAATCCTTTCAGATAGATCTCACGGAGGGTTCTCTCGGACAGGATAGAATCCGAACCCATACGGTTGTCTTCCTGGTTGTTGCATGCATAATGTTTGATCGTTGTTCCGCATCCCGGTACTTTCTGTACACCAAGTGTCATGGAGGCAGCCATCATACCGGCCAGCAGCGGATCTTCGGAATAATATTCAAAGTTTCTTCCGCACAGCGGATTTCTGTGAATGTTCATACCCGGTGCCAGCCAGAGGGTGATACCGAACAGTTCCATCTCGTGGCCGATCATTTCACCGAGTTCACGAACAAGATCCAGATTCCAGGTCTGTGCCAGAAGAGTTCCTACCGGAATCGCGGTACAGTACTGATAATAAGAAGTTCCTCTCTTCTCTTTTGATGCTGCGAAGAATCCGCCCTCCAGCGCAGACAGGAAATCGGTCGGAACGATACGGCCGTTCTCTACCTGATATTCTTTTTTCAGACGCAGGCCTGCAGGTCCGTCAGCCAGTGCGATACTTGCCACATTCCATGGTTCTTCTGCTGCCACCAGAGGTGTCTCTGCAGCAGAACCCGGTACGGAGATACCTGCTGAACCAAGCGCATTACCCTGATCTTTTCCAGGGTCTCCGGTAGCCATCTGCACCAACTGTTCCTCGGACATCTGTTCAACAATCTCTCCGGCTCTTCCCGGCAGCACTTCCGGAATCTTCTGATAATCCACTTTTTCTGTCGGAATGTCTGCTGCTTTCACTGCAACCGGCACGATTCCTTTTGCTTTCAGTTCCTCATGCCATGCCAGTTCTCTCGCCTGTACCTTTTTAGCAAATGGCATGATCTCTTTTAACTCTTCTTTTAACGGACAGATATTTTCACACTGTACCATCACTGCTTCCTGATCCAGTTCTAATGCACCACTGAGTACGGAAGTATTTAACTCATTACCAACCCAGATACCGTATTTGCCCGGTTCCAGAATCCATGCTGCCTGGTCCTCACTGTATGATGCCAGCTGGTACAGCGGGAACGTAATGGTCATCTGCTGTTCTTCTCCCGGTGCCAGCAGTTTTGTCTTGCCAAATCCTGCCAGTCTGCGGAATTCTTTCACCAGTTCTCCCTGCGGGCAGGATACGTAGATCTGTACAACCTCTTTTCCTGCATAAGTATCACCGGTATTTTTCACAGTAACTTCCACAGAAACCTTCGGATCCATGGTTCCCGGATTACTGACACTTACTTTTCCTGCTGTGATCACAAAATCGGTATAAGACATACCATAACCAAAGCCATAACGAACCGGTACCAGGAAGGTATCAAAGTAACGATATCCCACAAAGATTCCTTCCTCATATCGTTCTTTCGTCAGATCGCCACTCTTGTAGCTGTATACTTCGGCACCCGGATAATCATTGTATGTTTTCGCCCAGGTATCTGTCATCTTTCCGGACGGGGTCACCGCTCCGGTAAACACATCGGCAAATGCATTGCCGCCTTCCTGTCCGGCCTGTACATACTGTACGATGGAACGGATATTGTCAAATGTATCGGCAAACGCGAGATCCATAAGACCGCCTGTATTGATCACCAGCACCACATCTTTATAGCTCTCACATACCTGTGCCAGCAATACTCTTTCTTCTTCGGAGATAAAATAATCTCCTTCTTTATCAAAACGGTCTTTATTTTCTCCTGCGATACGTGCCATAACAAATACAGCAGTATCTGCACCGTCCGCTTTTGCTGCATCCACATCGATTTTTTCTCCACACGGCATGAAGAACGGAGTGGAAGAATAGGCCTCAAAGAACGCATTTGGATTCTCCAGCTTTTCTGCCTTTTTCAGGATCTCTGCTTTCCAGTCTTCTCTTGCCTGATCATAGATCTTCACATAAGAATCCAGCCAGCCCTCTGTAGTTACTTCGTATCCGGCATTTTTCATTCCCTGTGCGATGGTCACATAATCACGCTCATTTACATCACCCGAACCGGTACCTCCCTTGATGGTTTTGACTGCCCCCGCACCATACAGTGCAATCTTTCCACCTTTTGGAGCCGGAAGAAAATGTCCCTCATTTTTCAGAAGGACAAATCCTTCTGCTGCCGCTTTTCTTGCAAGGGCACGGTTAGCGATCTCACGCTGTGTTACCTCGTTGGATGTTGTTCCGCTGAATGTTCTAGCTTTTACTTTCATCTGTTACTTACCTCCCAATTTCCTGCGTTACTCTATCTTGTTTCCGTCACAATCTCCATGTTCTGTGACACAGACTTCTGATGTTATTATCGCTTATTTTCTGTAAATATACTAGTATCTTTTTATCTTATTTTAGGTCGATATTGATATTTTTCATATTTTTTGATATGATTTTTTCAAAGTTTTGTTTCTTATTTGATATTTTCGAATTATATATTCACTTATTACATTTTTCGGGACTTTTCTTTCTCTTTCGAAAAGTTCCCTTTTCTTAACAGGAGGTTTTATGGAATTGCAATATTATGAAACGATTCGGGAAACCGGTCATCTTCAGGTGCGCTTTGAGCCGGTACTTTCTCCCGCCGGAGTCTTCCCGGCACACTGGCATGAATATGTGGAAATTCTCTACATTAAAGATGGTGTTCTTTCTGCTATTGTACAGGCCGTGGAATATGAACTTCATACAGGCGATCTCATGATCATCAACTCCGGAGATCTTCACATGACCAGAACACCGGGCTGTCACTATCTGATTCTCCAGATCTCTGCCAGACAGCTTCGCTCTTATCTGCCGGACTTTGATCAGTTACGATTTGATACGTTGATTTCTTACACAAAAAGTAAGCAGAACGCGCAGCTCTTTTCTGCTCTTCATGCCATGGAAACTATTTTTCAGGAGCAGCCGCACCATTATGAGCTGCTGTTCACCGCAAGATTATATGAATTTTTATATATTCTCTGTCGGGATCACTGCACCACTACTGCTTCCACTGTCACAGCCGACAGTGATCGTGACCGACTGCGGATTACCCGTGTCATGCAATGGATCCGGGAACATTATCAGGAAAATCTGACACTGGATACCGCAGCCTCCCTGCTCGCAGTCTCAAGGGAATACTTTTGCAGGCTTTTTAAAAAATACACTGGTCAGACCTTCCTGGAATATCTGAACGATGTCCGCACCATTCACCTGGCTAAAGATCTCTCTGCCTGTGACGATACCATCACTTCACTGATGGAAAAACACGGTCTTACCAATTATAAGATCTTTCTCCGGACTTTTCGAAAACTCTACGGAACTTCTCCACAGAAATTTCGTAAGGGAAAGTCCTAGAGCGTGTTTGAAAAAGGCTTTTCGTGAGCTGCGAGTCCCAGTTTGTGGGAGATTTTATCCGAATGAGGGCGGCGTAGCGGGCTACGGCAACCGAATGAGGGTAAAATATACCGCAAAGTGGGGCTTGCAGATTGCGG
>NZ_JALFPR010000017.1:0-7144 GCF_022785585.1 Oliverpabstia sp.
GATTTACGCGAGCAACGAGTCAAAGTCCGTGCTTGCACGGAACCTTGAGGAGTGCCGCGATAACGATAAAAACTCGCAAAGCGTGATTTTATCGTTTAAATGCATTTTGGCTCGTAACTGTGAAGGTACTGAACAGTTACGTTATTTCATTTTTTCCATTAGTATTTTACTTTGTTTCAAAAAAAGATGCAATCAAAAACAACAGAATGAGAAAAAATGTCAGAAAAGAATCCGTCATATCGCATTTTCTTCCGCTCTACAGATAACTCTCTTTCTTATTCAACTCTTTTCTCAGATAATCTCCTATCCCGGTAATGGCCAATAAGGTTGCAACAAGAAACGCCCCGGGAATCAGAATGATCCACCAGCCATCGGTAAGCAGTGCTTTTTCTGACAGTGACAGCATGCTTCCCCAGGAGATGATCTCCAGTGGCAACCCGATCCCCATAAAGCTCAGCGTAGATTCTTCCACAATCGCACTTCGAATATTCATAACTACCATGAACATAATAGAAGATAAAAAGTTGGGGGCAAGATGTTTCCGGAGAATATAGAAAAAGCCGCCACCCATACATCTGGCTGCAACTACATATTCATTGCTTCTTAGCTGACGCACTTCTGTTCTTACTACTTTCGCTATACTGGTCCAGCTTGTAACTCCTATAACCAGCGACAGACTCAGCACATTTGCCTTCCCCAGAATCGCCTGCAGAAAAATAACCAAAAGCAGATTGGGAATGCTCAGCAAAATCTCTGTCATTCTCATAAGTAACATATCCAGCCATTCCGGTGCCAGACCACTGACTGTTCCAAATATAATTGCAATACCGGTGGATACCATTGTTGCCACAAATCCTATAAACAGAGACTGCCGTCCACCATACCATATCATGGAGAAAATGTCCCGTCCCATAGTATCTGTTCCAAACAGAAACTCCCTGCATGGTGCGACAGTATAATTTTTCAGATCCATATAAGACGGATCTTTTGTCATAAACTTTTCACAAAACAGGCATCCCCCGACAATTATCAGCAGAACAACAACAGAAAACCAGGGAATTGCCCGGTACCGTCTGTTTTCTTGTTCCTGCATCTGATGATTCTGAAGTTCCTGCCTTATACCGACAATTTCAAACGGATCATTCATATTCCCTCACCTCCTGCATATCCGGCTGTCTGCTGATGCGGATTCTCGGATCGATCCTTTCATTAATAATCTGTGCTGCCATATTACAGACAATCACTATAATCCCGGACAGCAGGCTGACTACCATCAGCAGGTTATAGTCTTTATAGCGGGCACTTTCATATGCCAGTGTGCCGATTCCAGGATAGGAAAAAACCGTTTCCACCACGTACGTTCCACCCATAATGTGTGCCACAGAAATTGCCATAATACTTAGATACGCCGGCATGATATTTCTCATGCAATGAAAAAGCATGATCCGGGACTTTTTCATTCCTTTTGCTTTCGCCAGCAATACATACTCTGCCCGGATCTCATCCAGCATTTTATTCCGGATCATATAGCCGTAATACCAGAGATGTTCCGTCACAATAACCGTCAGAGGAAGAATCATATGTACAATCCGATCCATAATATTATTTTCCCTGCCTACCGCATAAGCTCCTGAACTCGGAAGCCATCGAAGAGAAACAGAAAATACAAGAATCAGTACCAGCGCCAGCCAGAACTCCGGTACACAGCTGATTACCGTTCCCACTTTACAGATCATCCGGTCTGTCCATCCGCCCTCTTTCCATGCACACACCACTCCCAGAAACAACGATCCGAAAAATATGACCAGAAAGCCAATTCCTCCGAGAACCAGTGTATTGCCGATTCTGCTTTTCAATACCTCCAGTACATCCATTTTATATTTATAGGAAATTCCAAAATTCCCATGAAATGCCTGACGGATCCACCTTGCATACTGCACAGATATTTTCTCATTCAGCCCCATTTTCTCCTCTGCCCATTCCCTTTCTTCCGGGCTCATCTTTTCCACGCGTTCTCCATAGTAAGAAATCAGCGGATCTCCCGGTGCAAGTCTGGACACATAAAACGTTACAAGAGACAGTACCCATACACTGATGATAAAAATCAGCAATTTTTTCCCATAATATAATACCTGTTCACCCCTCATTGCACTTCATCACCCTTCTGTTTCGTTCTTCCCTCGGATCCGGTACGGGAATTGCTTCTAGCAATGCTTTTGTATATTTATGTTCCGGATGTGAAAACACATCCTTTGTGGTTCCTTCTTCAACCAGTCCTCCATGATACATAACTCCGATCCGATCGCACAGGAATCTCACCATCGAGAGATCATGTGCAATAAAAAGAAAGGAAAATCCCTGCTCTTTCTGCAATTTTCGAAACAAATTGACCATCTGTGCCTGAATAGATACATCCAGCGATGCGATTGGCTCATCTGCCACAATCAGATCCGGTTTTGCTAACAGTGCCCGCGCAATTGCCACTCTCTGTCGTTGCCCACCGGACAATTCATACGGATATTTCTCCAGATAACTACCGTCAAGTCCCACCATCTCCAGCTGTTTTTCTATTTCTCTTTTATCTGTACGGATTTTCCGTGACTGAATACGCAGCGGTTCCGCCACGATATCTCTGACTTTTATTCCCGGATTCAGACTGGAAGCTGAGTCCTGAAAAATCATCTGCCTCGTCATCTGCAACATTTTCCGGTTTTTTTGAAATTCCCTGTTTTTACAGACAGGAATCCCTTTATAAAAGATTTCTCCCCCGGAAGGTTTGTATATATTCATGACACAGCGTGCCACTGTGGATTTCCCGGATCCGGATTCTCCTACCAGTCCGTAAATTTCACCTTTTTTTATCCGAAAAGAAACATCGTTTACTGCTTTGACTTTTGTTTTCCGGTTCAGCCGGAACACATGTGAAAGATGCTGCACATCCAGTATAATATCATTTTCCATCTCTTCGTCCTCCCGTCGGAACCTTCACCTTCGGTGCCCGCTCATCCAGCAGCCAAGTAGCCGCATAATGAGTATCTGTAACCCGAAACATAGGAGGCTCTTTTTCATAGTCTATTCTCATTGCATATACGTTCCTTTCCGCAAATGCGTCACCCTTTGGCGGATGAATCAGAGTAGGCGGCATGCCAGGCAGTGTCGGAAGCCATTCTTTTTCTCCTGCCAGAATGGGAAGTGACTGTAGCAGCCCCCAGGTATACGGATGCCTTGGATCATAAAAAATTTCCTCTGCTGTCCCGATTTCCACAATCTTTCCCGCATACATAACAGCTACACGGTCTGCCACTCCTGCTACAACACCAAGATCATGGCTGATAAAGACGGTTGCCATCTCCATTTTTTTCTGGATTCTCCGGAAAACATCAAGAATCTGCGCCTGAATCGTCACATCCAGCGCAGTCGTAGGTTCGTCGGCAAACAAAATCTTCGGATCACCGGCAAGTGCAATTGCCATAACTGCTCTCTGACGCATACCCCCGGAAAATTCATGAGGATACTGACGGATCCTTTCTTCCGGTCTGTCTATTTCCACCAACTGCATCAGTTCTATAACTCTTTTTCTGATCTGTCCTCTCGACATTTTTTTATTATGGATCCTCACCGCCTCCCCGATCTGTTTTCCAACCGTGATTGTCGGATTCAGAGATGTCATCGGATCCTGAAAGACCATCGAAAAAAGTTCTCCACGCAGCCGTGACATATTCTTTTCCGTATAGTCCGTAATATCCGCTCCATTCACCAGTATTTTCCCGGACTTGATTTTTGCTGTCTTCGGAAGTAATTTCATAATACTTTTGCACAATGCACTCTTTCCGCACCCGGATTCTCCCACAATGGCCAGTACTTCCCCTTTTTCCACAGTAAAACTTACATCCCGAACCGCTTCCACTTCACCGGCATCCGTAAAAAAGCTTACTGACAGATGTTCTGCCTTCAGTAACTCATTCATGACTAACCTCTCAAAACTGCATAAAGAGACTGTTACCAGTCTCTTTGCATCTCTCATCTTTCTTTTTATTTCACGATTTCCCATTCCTGAATATTCCAGAAAATACCAACTCCGTGATGACCAAGTACGGTCTTTTCGGAGATTCCTTTGATATCCGAATCCGCCACATAATTGGCATCAATATAACAGATAAATGCATATGCCGGATCCTTTGCCAGCTCTTCCTGGAAAAGATCATAATATTTCGCACGGGTTTCCTGATCTTCATACTGTCTTGCCAGTGTCAGATATTCATCCACTTTTTCATTGGAATAACCGGAATAATTGGCTCCTTTATCCGTTCCGAAAACTTTGTAGGTATGATCATCTGCATCAAACGGGCTTCCCCAGCCGATCAGGCAGGCCATCTGTCCTCCCCAGTCCATCTGTGCCGGAATATCTACCGTACAGTTGATGCCGATCTCCTGCAACTGCTGTGCCGCTGCCTGTGCAATATCAATTCGATCCTGTTCTCCGGACATGACGCTGATTACAAAGCCGATTTCTTCTCCATTTCTCTCGTAGAAACCATCATCGTCCATGGTACATCCCGCATTCTCAAGAATCTCTTTTGCCTTTTCCGGATTATAATCATAATGTTCCACCTTCTCATCATTGTAGATATTTCTCTGCAATGGACCATAGGCCGGCATTCCCTGACCCAGAAGCACTGCATCAATAATTGCCTGCCGGTCAATACCATAACATACTGCCGGAATAATATCTTTATTTTCCGTCCAGTAATCGTTGCCGAAATTAAACATAATACCACGATAATCCGAAGTTGTCATATCATAGCAGGTATAATCTTCTGTATTCTTAAAACTCTGTGCATTTTTCGGATCTAACAGAGCCATATCAATCTCACCGGACTGTAACTGTACTGCCTGTGTATTGTCATCCTCTACAATCTTAAAGATTACTTTATCGATTTTCGGACTGCCAAGGTAGTAATCTTCATTTTTCACCATGACAATTGACTGCCCTGCATCCCAACTTTCCAGCTTATATGGACCTGTTCCTATCGGATGACGGAAGAAATCCGACTCCTGCATATCTTCTCCATCCAGAAGATGTTTTGGCAAAATCGCCATTGTCATATATTCCAGAAATGCCACATTTGGTTCTGCCAGTTTAAAGGCAATCGTCTGGTCATCTGTGACTGTAATTTCCTGCACATCTTCATAATTTGGTGCATTCTCCGATCCGTTGTCCGGATCCATGATCGCTTCTATTGTAAATTTTACATCGTCTGCCGTAAATGGTTCCCCATCATGCCATTTAATTCCATCTCTGATGTGGAATGTATAGGTATAAGTATCTTCATCATAATCCCAACTTTCTGCAAGCCCCGGCACTACCTGATCATCCGCATCATGAGCAGTCAGTCCGTTAAATAACAGCACATTGATCTCGCAGTGCTCATCCATCGCAGGATTGATCCGTGTATAATCTCCGGATCCGTATGTCAGTGTAGATTCTTCTGTATTTTCTGCTTCTTCTGCAGGTTCATCATCTGCTGTTTCCTCATTCCCCGTCTTCACATCCGCAGTATTACCTGTTTCTGATGTACCCCCACAGGCCGCCAGCGATATCACCAGACCTGCTGCGAGCAATACCGCAACCATTTTCTTCTTCATATGTTTCCCCTTTCAGATTTCTGTAAAAAGAAAGGAAAGGAATCTTTCCCGGATTTCTTTCCTCACTTCTGACATTATTTGCTTTCCAACCCATACTGCTTTTAGATGCGGAGGAGGCAGTACGGTCTGAGCGAACTTACAACCTTCTTCTGTTGTGTGCCTATCATAACCTGTCTTTTCTCTCCTCGCAAGCCCCCTGTGGGGTTATATTTTTATCCTTTTTTCAACCGATATTTTCGCACTTTTTTCTTTTTTATATCCTCATCCGGGGGATAGACAAAGCAAAAAAAGCCGTCCTCCATAGTTTTCATCCATGAAGGACAGCTCCCCTTTTATTTACCGTTCCACAATCTTCAGATCCCAGCCCCCGATTTCCAAAACCTGTCCATCAGTAACTGCAGCCTTTCCAAACAATTCCTCTCCATCAGTGCCATGATAAATCACATTCCGTACTTCCGGCGAATAGTTCAGATAATATACAACTTCTTTTCCAAGATCATTTGTCCCCTTCTTGATAATCACCGGGAACTCCACTTCCTGTTCCATACCCCACAATCCTGCATCCTTCAGCACATCCGTAAGGATCTCCCGAAGCATCGCATCACCGGTCCAGCAGCCGAGATAAGTAGCCGTTCCCTTTCCATACGCATTTCTCGTCACTGCCGCATACCGCTTCCAATTATAATGATCATAAGAAGCAAGCACCTGTGCCCCTTCCGGGTTCACCAGTTCCATAAAATTTTTCAACTCATTATCTTCACAGTGATACGTCTCTCCTGACAGTTTTACCTGTTTCGGGAACGTAAAATGGCTGTAGGAAATACCCAGACACCGGTCCAGAATATGTGGCTGGCTGTCATGGAACACCTTCAGATTCTCATCCGTGAAACCGGTCTTGAATGTGGTAAACAGATGACCGCCTGCTGCCACATAGTCATTGATCTTCTGAAGCAGGGCTTCCGGTGCTGCGTACAGTGCCGGCACTACCAGCAGATCATACTGCGCAAAACTTTCTGTTTCCGGCCACAGGAAATCGCATTCCACATTCAGTTTATATAACTGATCATAGACATACCGGACCACATCGTTATATTTGCATCCGCCACCACCGCCTGCGGTTCCGTCAATCGGAAACCAGTCCAGCGCAGTCTGTGCTTCATTGCTCACAAGGAAACCGACTTTATTGTGTTTTTTCAGATTCACCAGATGGTTTCCCAGCTCCGCAAACTCCTTACCAATCACTTTTGCAGAACGATACGTATCGTTTTCCTTAAAGTCGTGACTCAACAGTCCTTTCCAGTATGTCTCAAAAGAATTGTGGATCGAATGCCAGTGCCAGTATTCCACCATATTTGCCCCGGAAGCCAGATGACTGAATGCCTGCAGACGAAGCTGTCCGTCGTAAGGAACCCATCCCGGGAATCCCTGTGCCTCTGTCTCCAGAACAAAATAATTATCTGCTTTCAGTGAACGGGTACTGTCTCCGCCATAGGAAATC
>NZ_JALFPR010000071.1:0-19810 GCF_022785585.1 Oliverpabstia sp.
ATGCGGACTGCCGGCCTTTATGATGGTACAGACATATGCGAGTACACTTCGTGAGTGCGGAGAGACGATGGTGCCGATGAAAGCCGGTGTGACAGCGGTTCTGGTGAATCTGGTATTTAACTATCTGCTGATCTACGGAAAATTCGGTTTTCCAAAACTGGGCGTTGTCGGTGCTGCAATTGCAACGGTACTTTCCAGATATGTGGAGATGGCGATCGTTTTGGTCTGGACACACAAGCATAAGGAAATCAATACCTATATCGTCGGGCTTTATAAGACGATGAAGATTCCCGGATATCTGATAAAGAAATTTATCATCAAAGGCTCTCCGCTGCTTTTCAACGAAACACTGTGGGCGGCCGCGCAGGCTACACTGATGCAGTGTTATTCGATGCGCGGGCTGAGCGTAGTAGCGGCGTTCAATATTGCGAATACGATTGCAAACTTATTTAATGTAGTATTTATCGCCCTGGGTGATTCGGTAGCCATAGTGGTAGGACAGAGGCTGGGTGCCGGCAAGATGGATGAGGCAAGGGATCTGGACAACAAGATGATCGCCTTTTCCGTGATGTGCTGTACCGGTGTTGCGATTGTGATGTTCCTGATCGCGCCGCTGTTTCCACAGCTGTATAACACTGACAGTACGACAAGACATCTGGCAGAATACCTGATCATGACACAGGCAGTCTTTATGCCGCAGAATGCATTCCTGCATGCGACATATTTTACCCTGCGTTCCGGTGGCAAGACAGTGGTCACGTTCTTTTTCGACAGCGTCTTCGTGTGGATCGTCAGCGTGCCGATCGCCTTTGTGCTGAGCCGGTTTACCGGTTTGTTTGTAGTAGTGATTTTCGCATGCGTCAATATTGCAGACTGGATCAAATGCGTGATCGGCTTTGTACTGGTTAAGAAAGGTGTCTGGTTGCAGAATATTGTGTCGCAGAAAGAATGATAAACAGTGTCGGGCATGGTGAACAATAAAAAGAAAAATAGCAGAAAAATAAGACTTGCAATTTAAAATATGGTAGTGTATAATATTTGACGTATGAATAAACGAGATGGTCCTCTGTTACAAAAGGTATTAAGAACATCCAGGAACAAAAGGAGAAAAAAGATGAACGAAATTATTAAAAACATCGAAGCTGCTCAGCTGAAAGCAGAAGCACCGGCATTCAACGTTGGTGACACCGTAAAAGTTTATGGTAAAATCAAAGAAGGAAACCGCGAAAGAATTCAGATCTTCGAAGGTATCGTAATTAAAAAACAGGGCGGAAGCTGCCGTGAAACTTTCACAGTAAGAAAGAACTCTAACGGTATCGGCGTAGAAAAGACATGGCCGCTGCATTCTCCGAACGTAGAGAGAGTAGAAGTAGTAAGACGTGGTAAAGTAAGACGTGCAAAACTGAACTACTTAAGAGACCGTGTTGGTAAAGCAGCTAAGGTAAAAGAACTGGTAAAATAATTCACAGGTAGAGGAGCAGGGGCAAATACATCATGTACTTGCCCCTGTTTCCGTTTACGCGGGCAATGAGTCAAAGTCCGTGCTTGCACGAGGTCTTGACGACTGCCACGATAATGAGTAAATTTTGCGAAGAGTATGTTATCTCGTTATCGCGTTACTGTGGGAAAACTCTGAGGCAAATGAATATGGGATTTTTTAAAGCAAGGTATGTAAGAGACTATGTGGCAGCTGCCAAGTTAAAAGCAGCTGTTATCTGGGCGGCAGAGATCGCAGCGGTGCTTATCCTCGGCATTGTACTGGCGGTTGGTTATGGGAAAATCACCGTTATGCAGGAAGGTTCTATGGATCCTACGTTAAATGCAGGAGATGTACTTCTGGTCGATCGCATGGCATACAGATTCAGTACGCCGAAGAGGGGAGATATCATCGTATATAAAACAGGCGATGATAAAAAAGCAAGTACACATATCAAACGGATCATCGGACTTCCGGGAGAGACGATACAGATCAAGGACGGACAGATCCTGATAGACGGGGAGACCTATCAGGAAAACGGCGAATTTCCAGGGATTGAAAATGCAGGGGTTGCTGAGACGAAGGTGGCACTGGACAGCGGAGAGTATTTTGTGCTGGGTGATAACCGGAACAACAGCGAAGACAGCAGATACGCCGATATGGGAAATGTCAAGAAAAGAAATATCATCGGTAAGGTCTGGTTTATTGCGTCACCGTGGAGCAGGTTCGGATTCGTATAGAATGAGGTAAGCAGATGAATTTACAATGGTATCCAGGTCATATGACCAAGGCAAAACGGCAGATGCAGGAAGATCTGAAACTGATTGATCTGATCATCGAACTGGTGGACGCCCGCATCCCGTTAAGCAGCAGAAACCCGGATATTGATGAACTGGGTAAAAATAAGGCAAGATTGATCCTGTTAAACAAATCAGATCTTGCAGATGAAAGATATAACGAGCAGTGGTCCGCGTATTTTCAGAAAAAAGGATTTTACGTGGTAAAAGTGAATGCTAAATCAGGCGCGGGACTCAAGTCTATCCAGGGCGTGATCCAGGAAGCTTGTAAGGCAAAGATCGAGAGAGACAGAAGAAGAGGAATCAAGAACCGTCCGATTCGTGCAATGGTTGTAGGTATTCCAAATGTAGGTAAGTCCACATTTATCAACTCCTACGCAGGAAAAGCCTGTGCAAAGACCGGAAACAAACCGGGTGTGACAAAAGGAAAGCAGTGGATCCGTCTGAATAAGACACTGGAACTTCTGGACACACCTGGTATCCTCTGGCCGAAATTTGAGGATCAGGAAGTGGGAAAACGACTGGCGTTTATCGGATCTATCAAGGACGAGATCCTGAATCTGGAGGAACTGTCTCTGGAACTGCTGGATTATATCCGCACGAATTATCCGGGCCTGTTAAATACCCGTTACGGTATCGAGGAAGAGGGCACACCGGTATCTCTTCTGGAAGCAGTAGCGGATAAGAGAAAATGTCTGATCCGCGGGCAGGAGATCGACTATGCGAAAGCGGCAGGAATCGTGATGGAAGAATTCCGTAACGGTAAAATCGGAAGAATCACACTGGAATTTCCACCGGTTGAGGAGGAAACTGCACATGAAGACCATCCGGGAGATTAAAGAAGAATTACAGGCGGCGTCGGGAACAGAGAGAGAAAAACTTCTGGAACTGTACCGGGAGGATACCCGAAGCGGCGTAGTCGGTCTGGTGAAAAAATACGACCGGGAAAAAGAACTGCTGGAGAAAGAAAAACAGCGGATTGAAGATATGAAAGTCTATGAGAACACCTACAGTCACGTGGGCTGGATCTGTGGCATCGATGAAGCAGGACGTGGCCCGCTGGCGGGACCTGTTGTGGCAGGTGCGGTGATCTTGCCGGAAGACAGCAAGATCCTCTGGCTGAACGACTCCAAGCAGCTGTCAGCAAAGAAAAGAGAAGAACTCTATGATGTGATCATGGAAGAAGCGATCAGCGTTGGCGTTGGGTATGCAAGTCCGGCACGAATCGATGAGATCAATATTTTACAGGCAACCTATGAAGCGATGCGGGAAGCCATCTCAAAACTGGCTGTCAAGCCACAGATTCTGTTAAATGATGCGGTGACGATCCCTAAGATCGAGATTCCACAGGTGCCGATCATCAAAGGGGACGCCAAAAGCGTTTCAATCGCAGCTGCAAGTATCATCGCGAAGGTCACCAGGGATCGGTTAATGGCAGAATATGATAAGATCATTCCGGAATATGGATTTGCATCTCATAAGGGATACGGATCGAAAAGTCATATCGAAGCGATTCGGCAATACGGTCCGTCACCGATCCACAGAGCAACATTTATCAAGAACTTTCTGTAATCCGGGATGGATGAAGCTACTGATTTTGGATGAAAATGTCTGAAAACAAAACAGATCACGTAATTCAGTTTTCTGCAAAATAAGAGGAAACTATATTTGAATAAAAGAAAAACAGGACAGGAGCAGGAGGTGAAAGCCGCCTGCTTCTTGAAAACACAGGGATACCAGATACTGGAACGAAATTACCGCTGCAAAAAAGGAGAGATCGACCTGATCGCCCGGGAGGGGCAGTATCTGGTATTTGTGGAAGTGAAATACAGATCAACAAACGAAAGCGGTCTGCCGGAAGAAGCCGTAGATCTGCGGAAACAGCGACAGATCTCCCGGGTGGCAGCCTGGTATCTGACAGAGAAAGGTCTGGATATCTATACACCGTGCAGATTCGATGTGGTGGCGATTGAGGGAGAAGAGATCCGGCTTTACCGGGATGCATTTTTCTACCAGGGTTAAAAGAAGAAATCTGGGAGACAGAAACATCTGCAAATATGGAAAAATGGATAGAAAGTCTTTCAAAAAAGATGAAATACAGAAAACAAACAGCCAGTATCAGAAAATAAAACAGTACAGCAGGAGAGCAGATTATGGACATTCATTGGAAACAGGAATATACAGGAGATATGGAAGTCAGAAAACGTGATGGTGTAACTTACCTTTCTTATCCAAGACTGGAACGGGAATCCGCCATTGTACACGGTTTCAGCACCCGTCTGGGCGGTGTGAGTGAGGGCTGTCTCGGAAGCATGAATCTCAGCTTTTCCAGAGGTGACAACCCGGAAAATGTACTGGAAAACTATCGGAGAATCAGCAGAGCCATCGGATTTCCGTTAGAAAGCATAGTTACTTCTGATCAGACTCATACGACAAATGTGCGCCAGGTAGGAAAAGAAGACTGCGGATGCGGCGTTCTGACGCCACGGACCTTTCACGACATCGACGGTCTGATCACCAACGAGCCGGCTGTAACTCTTGCTACGTTTTATGCCGATTGCGTCCCCTTATATTTCTATGATCCAACCCACAAAGCCATCGGTCTGTCCCATTCCGGCTGGCGGGGAACCGTAGGAAACATCGCAAAAGCAACCGTAGAAGCCATGCAGAAAGCCTATCACACCGACCCGGCAGACCTCATCGCAGCCATCGGTCCCTCCATCTGCCAGGACTGCTACGAAGTAAGCGAAGACGTCATCGAAGAATTCCGCCAGGCTTATCCGGAAACCCTCCACAAAAAGCTCTTCTACCGGAAACCCAACGGAAAGTATCAGCTAAACCTCTGGGAAGCCTGCCACCAAAATTTCCTCACCAGCGGCATACGTGAAGAAAATATCCTCACCCCCAACCTCTGCACCTGCTGCAACCCCGATTTCCTCTACTCCCACCGCGCCTCCCACGGCAAACGAGGAAACCTCGCAGCCTTCCTGGGAATACGATAAAGAAAGAACCATATACATAGAAAAACACTGTGTACGCTCAAATAACCATTATTATAATGGGAAATTGAGTTGTTACACAGTGTTTTTATGTACAAATATAATGTGATTATATGCAGAAAATTACTATCGATATATGCATTTAAAGACAACTATCTAAAAACATCAAACACCTTCCGAAAAGTAATCGAGTTTCCGCCAACATCAGTAAACGATCCCCCGGATCGTTTACGTACGCCTTAAAAAAACTTTTCTAAGAAACTCTATTTTTTCTCTTCTCTGTTCTTAGCAAGCAATTTCGTAATCTTAGAAGTTGTAGACCGAACCTTCTCAACCGAAACATCATGATTCAGAGTATCCATAATACTTGCCAGATATTTACCCATAGCAGCAGGCTCATAATAAGGACGATCCAACAACTCCGGTGTATGATAATTCAGGTCCGTAGTAATCACTTTATGGATATAACCCTTTTCATAATACTCATCAAACTTCTCCAGTCCATCTGTAAACAGGCCAAACGTAGTACAAACAAATACACGATTTGCATTCCGATCTTTCAGCTGTTTTGCCACATCCAGCATGCTCTCGCCGGAAGAAATCATATCATCAATAACGATCACATCCTTGCCGGCTACAGAGTCGCCCAGGAACTCATGAGCAACGATTGGATTTTTACCATTTACAACGGTAGAATAATCACGACGTTTGTAGAACATACCCATATCAACACCAAGAATATTGGAGAAATATACGGCTCTTGCCATAGCACCTTCATCCGGGCTGATGATCATCAGATGTTCGTTGTCGATCTGCAGATCCGGTACGGAACGAAGCAACGCTTTCAGGAACTGATAAGTAGGCATGAAATTATCAAAACCGGACAGCGGAATCGCATTCTGTACACGAGGATCATGAGCGTCGAAAGTGATAATATTGGAAACACCCATACTAACCAGCTCCTGCAGAGCCATTGCACAGTCCAGAGATTCACGTTTGCTGCGTTTATGCTGTCTTCCTTCATACAGGAACGGCATAACAACGTTGATACGGTGAGCTTTTCCTGTAGCAGCAGCGATGATACGTTTAAGATCCTGGAAATGATCATCCGGAGACATATGATTTTCATAACCATTTACTTTATAAGTGATACTGTAGTTGGTGATATCGCAAAGAATGAAAAGATCCACTCCACGGATAGATTCGTTGATGACACCTTTTGCTTCACCGGTACCGAAACGAGGGCAGTCACAGTCAATAAGGAAAGATTCCTCTGCATATCCTGACCATGCGATGCCGTTAGTCCGGTGCTCCATAAGCTCTTTACGGAACTGAACCAGATAATCATTGACGGTTTTTCCCAGTTCTTCACAGCCTTTCAGCGCTGCGATTTTAATAGGTGCGACTGGAATGGATTTTTCCAATAAGTCTAAGTTTGCCATAATAACCTCCAAATAAAGTGATTTAACCTGTTGTATTTTACACGATTTTTACAGACATAATAGTTATACCATTAGAAACTAAAGCCCGTCAAGAATATGTAGAATTCTTGTGAAAAATAACGGGAAAAACAGTATTTTTCGGCTTTTCCTTGACAATTCTGGGCGGTTTCTATATAGTAAGGTAGCGGAAAGAACCTGAAAATGTTCGTAAGTGTTCAATACTTGTAACTGTTCAGTACCCTCACGGTTACGAGTCAAAATACCTCGCGGAATATTTCCGGTTGAATAGTTATAATTGTTCTTAGCAGGAGAACGGAGAAAGTTGAATGAAAAAAAACAAACATATTATAAAGATGGTTCAGCCCGGGAGTATAGCCGAAGAACTGGAGATCGAACCGGGAGATGAACTGATTTCCATCAATGACCAGAAGATCGAAGATGTTTTCGATTATCATTATCTGGTAAACGATGATTATCTGACAGTACTGATCCGTAAGACCAACGGGGAAGAATGGGAACTGGAGATTGAAAAAGATTATGAGGAAGATCTGGGGATCGAGTTCGATAATGGACTGATGGATGAATATCGTTCCTGCAGAAACAACTGTATTTTCTGTTTTATCGATCAGATGCCGCCGGGGATGCGGGAAACTTTGTATTTTAAAGACGATGATTCCCGTCTTTCTTTTTTGCAGGGTAATTATGTAACACTTACAAATATGAGTGATCATGACATCGACCGTATCATAAAGTACCATCTGGGGCCAATCAATATTTCTTTCCAGACAACCAATCCCCAGCTTCGCTGTAAGATGCTCCATAACCGGTTCGCCGGGGATATTTTTCCAAAGGTGCAACGGTTATACGAAGCCGGAATTGAAATGAATGGTCAGATTGTTCTGTGTAAAGGCGTGAATGACGGAGAGGAACTGGAACGGAGTATCCGGGATCTCAGCCGGTATCTGCCGCATCTTCGAAGCGTCTCGATCGTTCCTGTTGGACTGAGTAAATACAGGGATGGTCTGTACCCACTGGAGCCATTTACAAAAGAAGATGCTCAAAATGTACTGGAATGCGTTCACAGATGGCAAAAAATGCTGTATGCTGAATATGGCCTGCATTTTATTCATTGCAGTGACGAATGGTATATCCTGGCAGAGCAGTCCATGCCGCCGGAAGAACAGTACGATGGATATCTGCAGCTGGAAAATGGCGTAGGTATGCTGCGGCTTTTGGATACTGAGATACAGGAGACGGTGCAGGGTCTGGAGGGAAATGACACGCTTCGACATTTTTCGGTAGCGACCGGAAAACTGGCAGCGCCTTATATAGAAAAGAATATTTCGTATGTTCAGGAAAAGTTTCCGAATATTCATGGGACGGTCTATGCGATCCGAAACGACTTCTTTGGTCCGATGATCACCGTATCCGGTCTGATCACAGGACAGGATCTGATCGCACAGCTGAAAGATCAGGATCTTGGGGAACGACTTCTGATCCCGTGCAATATGCTTCGTGCGGGAGAAAATGTGTTCCTGGACGATATTACCGTAGAAGAAGCAGAAGAAGCGTTACAGATAAAAATCACTGTGGTAAATGAAGATGGTGCATCTTTTGTACACGCAGTGGTAGATGATACAATATTGGAAAATCATAAAAGGAGGCAGATCTATGAGCAAGCCGATTGTAGCAATTGTGGGACGACCTAATGTGGGTAAATCCACATTATTCAATGCCCTGGCAGGAGAGACTATTTCCATTGTAAAAGATACACCGGGTGTAACAAGAGACCGTATCTATGCGGATGCAACCTGGTTAAACTACAGTTTTACACTGATCGATACCGGCGGTATTGAGCCGGAGAGCAAAGATGTCATCCTGGCGCAGATGAGAGATCAGGCACAGATTGCGATTGATACCGCAGATGTTATTATTTTTATCACCGATGTGCGCCAGGGACTGGTAGATGCCGATTCCAAAGTGGCTGATATGCTGAGAAGAAGTGGCAAACCGGTACTTCTGGTGGTGAATAAAGTAGACAGTTTTGCAAAATTCATGCCGGATGTATACGAATTCTATAATCTTGGCATCGGCGATCCGATTCCGATCTCCGCATCCAGCAAGCTGGGTATGGGTGATATGCTTGACGAAGTGGTAAAATATTTCCCTACCGAAGAAGAGGAAGAGGAGGAAAATGAGATTCCTCATATCGCTATCGTAGGAAAACCAAACGTAGGAAAATCCTCTATTGTCAATAAATTACTGGGACAGAACCGTGTGATCGTATCAAATGTTGCTGGAACCACCCGTGATGCCATCGATACCAACGTGATGTGGAACGGAAAAGAATATGTATTTATCGATACCGCAGGTCTTCGAAGAAAAAATAAGATCAAAGAAGAACTGGAACGTTACAGTATTATCCGTACCGTAACGGCTGTAGAACGTGCCGATGTGGTCATCGTGGTCATCGATGCGGTAGAAGGGATCACGGAACAGGATGCGAAGATCGCCGGTATTGCTCATGAACGTGGAAAAGGTGTTATCATTGCAGTGAACAAATGGGACGCGGTCGAGAAAGATGATAAAACCATTTACAAATATACAAATAAGGTTCGTGAAGTCCTGGCGTACATGCCGTATGCGGAAATCCTGTTTATCTCCGCTCAGACCGGACAGCGTCTTCCAAAACTGTTCGAGACGATCGATATGGTACTGGAAAATCAGACACTGCGTATCCAGACCGGTGTACTCAACGAGATCATGACGGAAGCGATCGCGATGCAACAGCCACCGTCAGACAAAGGAAAACGTCTGAAACTGTACTATATGACACAGGTATCCATCAAACCGCCGACATTTGTTATCTTTGTCAATGATAAAGAACTGATGCATTTTTCTTATACCCGTTATCTTGAAAACAAGATCCGTGAAGCATTCGGTTTCAGGGGAACTTCTCTGAAGTTTATCATTCGGGAAAGAAATGGTGAAAAATAAGAATTATTAGATCCGGGGAGGGATATTTATGGAACGGATTCTCTGTGTTCTGATCGGATATATCTGTGGACTTTTCCAGACCTCTTATCTGTATGGAAAAGTCCACGGTATCGATATCCGTAATTACGGAAGCGGAAATGCCGGAACGACCAATGCACTGCGTACACTGGGCGCAAAGGCAGGAGCAATCACACTGCTTGGAGACTGTTTTAAATGTGTGATCGCGGTTGTGATCGTACATCTGATTTTTGGAAAAAGCCATCCGGAGATGATCCGGCTGCTGGGAATGTATGCGGCAGCGGGAACGATCCTCGGACATAATTTTCCGTTTTACCTGAACTTTAAAGGAGGAAAAGGAATTGCTGCCACAGCCGGTCTGCTGTTATCGTTTGATCTGCGGCTGACACTGGTTGCAGCTATTGTGTTCCTTGCAGTATTTTTCCTTACCCACTATGTATCACTGGGATCTCTGCTGGTTTATGTGGTATTTGTGGCAGGTATCATTATCATGGGACAGAACGGACAATTTACGGGAATGAGTCAGGCAAATATTTATGAAATGTATGTGCTTGCCATCTTGCTTGCCATCCTTGCATATTACAAACACTGGCCGAATATTCTGCGTCTGATCCATGGAAATGAAAATAAAACATATCTGAAAAAGAAAAAAGCATAATGGAGGTGTCGTATGAAGAAAATCGGCGTACTGGGAGCCGGAAGTTGGGGAACTGCCCTCACGTGGCTTCTGACAAATAACGGACATGAAGTAACTTTGTGGTCTATCATGGAAGCTGAAGTGGAGATGCTTCGCACAAAAAGAGAACATACTTCCAAACTTCCGGGTGTAAAACTGCAGGAAAGTATTCAGTTGACAAGCAATCTGGAAGAAGCAATGGCAGACAAGGATGTACTGGTACTGGCAGTACCTTCTCCATATACCAGAAGCACCGCACAGAAGATGGCACCATATCTGAAAAAAGGCCAGATTGTTGTCAACGTGGCGAAAGGTGTGGAAGAGCATACGCTGATGACCTTAAGTCAGATCATCGAAGAAGAACTGCCGGAAGCAAATGTTGCCGTATTATCCGGTCCGAGCCATGCGGAAGAGGTTGGAAAAGGTCTTCCGACAACCTGTGTGGTGGGAGCGAGAACGAGACAGATAGCAGAATATCTGCAGGAAATCTTCATGAGTCCGGTTTTCCGTGTTTACACAAGTCCGGATGTTCTTGGTATCGAACTGGGAGCGGCCTTGAAAAATGTCATCGCGCTGGCCGCAGGTGTAGCAGATGGTCTTGGCTACGGAGACAACACAAAAGCAGCTCTGATCACCAGAGGAATCGCAGAGATCTCCCGCCTTGGTATCGCAATGGGTGCACATGCGAGAACCTTTTATGGACTGTCCGGTATCGGTGATCTGATCGTTACCTGCGCAAGCGTACACAGCCGTAACCGTAAAGCAGGTTATCTGATGGGCAAGGGATGTACCATGCAAGAAGCCATGGATGAAGTCAAGATGGTGGTAGAAGGGGTATATTCTGCGAAGGCAGCACTGGGACTGGCTGAAAAATATGGGGTGGAAATGCCGATTATTGCGGAAGTCAATAAAGTGTTGTTTGAAGATAAGAACGCTGCGGATGCGGTGAATGAGCTGATGCAGAGAATGAAAAAGGATGAGCTTGGAGTTGAACTCTGGGATGATGAGAAATAGAAGAGTGATGTAAAACGGACGACCGCCCGGGAATGATTCCCGGGCGGGCTGCATTTTATATACCTTAATCCTTTAGATCACGAAACCCTGCATATCCTCCGGTATCCCTGCACTTCTGAATTTCTCATCCAGGGCATCGATCGTCTTCATTTCCATGTCGGTCAGTTCGAAATCAAAAATATCTGCATTTTCCGCAATCCTCTCAGGATTTACCGACTTCGGAATAGCAGAGATTCCTTTCTGTACCAGCCACCGCAGACCTATCTGTGCCGGCGATTTTCCGTAAGTTTCTCCTATATGAATCATTGTATCTTTTTTGAGATAAGCCCCACGGGCAAGCGGTGCATAAGCCTGTACGGCAATGCCTCGTTCCTTACAATACTCGTACAGGTCTGACTGATTCCACAGTGGATGATACTCTATCTGATTCACTGCCGGAACGATTCCGGAAGTCTGAAACAGTGCTTCCAGATGGGAAATCTCAAAATTACTTACGCCAATCGCTTTTGCCTGACCGGATTCCCGGATACGCTCCAGCGCCTGCCAGGAATTGATAAAACAACCGGGTACCGGCCAGTGGATCAGATAAAGATCCACATAATCAAGTCCGAGTCGATCCAGACTTCGTTGAAAGGCCCCGTCAATATCTCCGATTCGCTGTGCGGTATTCCATAATTTTGTTGTGATAAAAAGTTCTTTCCGTGGAACAGAAGAAGAACGGATCCCCCGCCCTACCCCCTCTTCGTTTTTATAAGCAGAAGCTGTGTCAATTAACCGATAGCCAAGATCCAGAGCGGTGGAGATAGCGCCTTCCACTTCACCGGGTGCGGTAGCTTTATATACGCCAAGCCCCAGAAGCGGCATGCTGGCATTTGTGTTCAAAGTCAATGATGGGATGTTTGACATGATGTAAACCTCCTCTCGTAACATCCGGCATTTCCGAAAAGCACAAAAATGACCGAAAATCCCAATTTCCGTCCATTATACCATGGAAATGTGAAATAATTAGGGCAAAAATATTACGAAGCTGTGACATGAAGGCGATACGGAAGATCAAAGACCCTATCCCCGGGATAGGATAAACCATCAACGATACATGTTAACGAATTAACAAAGCAAAGCGTGAAAATCGGAGACTGCGTCATTTCTTACAAAAATCCCCTGTTGTATATAAAAAAGTACAGCTGAATTTATAAATATTTTGCATAGATTCTATTGAATACCATAGGGAAAAGGAGTATAATAAAACATAATTGACAAAAGATTGTCATATCCCCCATTGGGGGAAAAGCAGAGAAAGGAGTAGGACATGCACTTATTAAAAGATGAGAACGGAAATGTAATTCCACATGGTGATGGCCCTGCCCATAAACATGAGCATGACCATGGCTGTAAAGAACATGCATGCGACGGATGCAGTGGCGGTTCTGACAAATGTAAGAACGAATCTGTAGCACTGTTAAACTATATGGTGGATCATAACGAACATCATGCAGCAGAACTCGATCAGATGGCTGACAACCTGGCAAAACTGGGTATGGATACAGCTGCAAAGCAGATCAAAGAAGCAGTAGCTGATTTCCAGAAAGGCAATCTCAGATTGCGTCTGGCACTCACAACAGTAAAAGAAGAGCTGAAAGAGTTTTAATCAGTGTTTTACAGACTGCATATGACATCTTGGTAAAAGGAGGAATAGCAAATGTGTCTGGCTACTGTATATAAAGAAAGCGATGATACTGTCATCTGCCGGAATGTAAGCAAGATTCTGGTAGAGGGTGAAAAAGTTATTATCCGCGATATCATGGGAGAAGAGACCAGCATTGAAGGAAAGATTCTGATGGTCGATCTCGCAAACAGCATTGTAAAATTACAGTGCGATTAATGATAAGGTCATAAGATGTAATAATCTTATAAGATAGATTCTAACTATTCAGTAGATAGTAACTGTGAAGAAACTGAGCAGTTACGATAGATTCTACACTGATAAGGCAGAACTTAATAACAAGAAACTATCAGAAAGGATAAGAAAATGTCACATGTAATTGCAGTCGCAGGAAAAGGTGGAGTTGGAAAAACCACACTGTGTGGACTTCTGATTCAGTACCTCTGCGAACAGAAAAAGGGACCGATTCTGGCAGTGGATGCAGATGCGAATTCTAATCTGAATGAAGTACTCGGCGTAGAGGTAGAAGCTACACTGGGTGATATCAGAGAAGAAATTGCCAGAGCGGAAACGGCAAAAGAAAATCCGATTCCTGCGGGAGTGAGCAAGGCTGATTATGCTGAGTTCAAATTTAATTCCGCGCTGATCGAGGATGATGACTTCGATATGCTGGTGATGGGACGTACCCAGGGAAAAGGATGCTACTGCTTTGTAAACGGACTGTTACAGGCACAGCTTGCCAAACTGCAAAACAATTATCCGTATATGGTTGTGGATAATGAAGCAGGAATGGAACACATCAGCCGCGGAGTTCTTCCAAATATGCAGACTGCTATTTTAGTCAGCGACTGTTCCAGAAGAGGAATCCAGGCAGTGGGACGAATCAAAAAACTGATCGAGGAATGCGATATGCATCCACAGCAGATCGGGCTGATCGTAAACCGTGCGCCGAACGGTGTTCTTAATGAAGGAACCAAAGAGGAGATCGAGATCCAGGGCCTGAACCTTCTGGGTGTGGTTCCTCAGGATGAACTGGTATATGAATATGACTGCGAAGGAAGACCAACCGTTGAACTTCCGGAAGATTCACCGGTTCGAAAAGCGATGAGTGAAATCGTCAAAAAACTGAATTTATAATTCATTATCAATGCGGATATTACCGGAGAGATAATCTCCGGAGTGTCTTCGCCCGGAAGATACACAAAACCACACTTCCGGGTGAAAGAATATATAATAGCCATAAAAGCGGAGAAAAGCGGAGGAATGGCTATAAAACAAAAGGAGGAAAAAAATGAGCGAATTTAAGATGACTACCGTTGAAGAGATGGAAGCAGCCACCAACCGTCTGTTGGAAACGGGAGCAAAAGTAGGAGCTGACGCATGGCAGTTCCGTGTAAAAAACCAGACACCACACTGTAAATTTGGTGAACAGGGTGTCTGTTGTAGAATCTGTGCAATGGGACCTTGCCGTATTACCCCGAAGGCTCCGAGAGGAATCTGCGGATGTGATGCTCACGGTATCGTAGGACGTAACTTCCTGAAATTTACAGCAGCTGGAGCAGCTACTCACTCTGATCATGGTCGTGAGATCTGCCACACTCTGTACTGTACAGCAGAAGACGGAAACTACAAAGTAAAAGATCCTGAGAAACTGCTTCGTATCGCAAAAGAATGGGGCGTAGAGACAGAAGGAAAAGATATCTATGATCTGGCTCATGAGATGGCTGAGATCGGTCTGATGGAATATGGTAAACCATTCGGATATCAGAGATTCCTGGACAGAATGCCGGAAGGACAGAAAGAAAAACTGATCGAGAACGAGATTGCACCGCGTGCGATCGACCGTGAAGTTTCCACTTCCTTACATATGGCTCATATGGGATGCTCTTCTCTGCCGGAAGCACTGGTAAAACAGTCTCTGCGTGCCGGTTTGGCAGATGGATGGGGCGGTTCCATGATGGGAACAGAGTTCTCTGATGTCCTGTTCGGAACTCCGAAGCCAATCGATACAGAAGCAAACCTGGGTGTTATGGTTGCCGAGAATGTAAACATCGTTGTTCACGGACATGATCCGAGCCTTTCCGAGATGATCTGCGAATATGCTGACAGCCCGGAAATGATCGCATACGCAAAAGAAATGGGAGCAAAAGGAATCACTGTATCCGGTGTATGCTGTACTTCCAATGAAGTAGCTATGCGTCGCGGTATTCCGATGGCAGGTAACTTCCTGCAGCAGGAAAACGTTGTTCTGACAGGTGCATGTGAAGCAATCGTTGTAGACGTACAGTGTATCTTCCCGGCATTAGGACCTCTGAGCAAATGTTTCCATACAAAATTCGTGACAACTTCTCCGATCGCTCAGATGCCTGATTCTGAATTTATCCGTTTCAACGCTGAGACAGCAGGAGAAAATGCAAAAGCAATCGTAAAGATGGCAATCGAAAACTTCAAGAACAGAAAACCGGAACTGGTACATATCCCGGATATGAAAGCAAAAGCAACCGTTGGTTATTCTGTAGAAGCAATCGTAAAAACTCTGGATGGAGTTACCAACAGCCAGGTTGACGAAACCGGAACAACAAAACCACTTCTGGAATGTATTACTTCCGGTGTTATCCGTGGTGCCGTTGCTATGGTTGGATGTAACAATCCGAAGATCCGTCCTGACTATGCACATATCGAGCTGATGAAGAAACTGATCGCAAACGATATCGTTGTTATCGCTTCCGGATGTTCCGCGCAGGCAGCAGCAAAAGCCGGTCTGATGGACAAATCCGCAAAAGATATCTGTGGTGCAGGTTTGAAACGTGTATGTGAACTGGCTGATATCCCGCCGGTACTGCATATGGGATCCTGTGTAGATATCTCCCGTATGATGATCCTGGCAGCTGAACTTGCTAAAGATTCCGGTCTGCAGATCAATCAGCTTCCTGTAGTTGGATGTGCTCCTGAATGGATGTCCGAAAAGGCAGTATCCATCGGTAACTACGTAGTAGGAACCGGTATCGATACCTTCCTGGGTGTTGATCCTTATGTATCCGGTTCCAGTGAAATGTGTGAACTGCTGACAGAAGGAACCAGAAAATGGACAGGTGCTGCTTACACAGTAGAAACAGATATCGAAAAACTGACCGATCTGATGATCGAAAGAATCGAAGAGAAGAGAACTGCTCTTGGTATTTAATCGATAAGATCGCTCATCTGTACGATGCCGGGATCTGGAATTACCAAACCCGGCATCGGATACAAATATAATGATAAGGTGGATGACTAATTATGAAGATTGCAGTTACCGGTAAAGGCGGCGTGGGAAAGACAACGTTTGCGGCTACTCTGGCGCGTCTGTATGCGGAAGAGGGGCGGCATGTACTGGCAGCCGATGTGGATCCGGATGCGAATCTGGGACTGGCTCTTGGATTTTCAGAAGAAGAGCTGGATACGATCGTTCCGATCAGCAAG
The DNA here is from genome assembly GCF_022785585.1 of Oliverpabstia sp. Lineage (NCBI taxonomy): Bacteria > Bacillati > Bacillota > Clostridia > Lachnospirales > Lachnospiraceae > Oliverpabstia > Oliverpabstia sp. The sequence continues at coordinate 16,543 of NZ_JALFPR010000071.1, forward strand.
ATGAGAAAACTTGTAGAGGAACGTACCGGTGCTGGACCGGATAATCAGTATTACAAGATTAATCCGAAGGTAGACGATATTCCGGATGCATACGGAAAAGTGTGCAACGGAGTAAAACTCCTGGTTCTTGGAACAGTGGAGACTGGCGGTGCCGGATGTGTCTGCCCGGAACATGTGATGCTCAGAAGAATTATTAACAACCTGGTACTTCACAGAGGTGATGTAGTGGTGCTGGATATGGAAGCCGGTCTGGAACATATGGGTCGGGGAACCACAGAAGGTATGGATCAGTTCATCGTAGTGATCGAACCTGGATCAAGAAGTGTACAGACTTACAAGAATGTAAAACGTCTGGCAAAAGATCTCGGTGTGAAACAGGTACACGTGGTTGCCAATAAGATCCGGGATGAAAAAGATGAAGAATTTGTAAAAACACATATTCCGGCAGAAGATCTGCTGGGATTCATTCACTACAACACGGAGATTATGGATGCGGACCGTCTGGGCTGTTCTCCATACGACTACAGCAAATCGGCAGTAGATGAGATCCGTAAAATCAAAACGACCATCGATAAAATCGATGATTGCGATAAATAATCGTTTAGGAGGAAAAAACATTGACATTATTTGAAAGAGTATTCAATGGAAATGATGCTGTATACGGTCTGACTGAACAGGCAATTGATGCAGCAATTGCGCAGCATGGTGAAGAGAAAGCAGTCAGCTTTCCAAACACTGCTTACTGCCTGCCTTGCTATTACGCTGTAACAGGTGTAAAGGTTACTAATCTGAAAGAATTAAAGGAAGCACTGGGAGTTGTTAAAACTCTTATGACAAGAGAGCCACGTCTGAATGACGCTTTTATGTCTGGCGTTGCTACAGCACTGTGTGCGGAATTTATCGAAGCTTTAAAATATATTGACGGTGCTACTCCATACGAAGAGCCATTATACGGACATCTGGCAGATGCAGTGATCCGTGAACTGGGTGTACCGCTTGTAACAGGTGATATCCCTGGTGTAGCTGTTATCCTGGGATCCGCTCCTACAGTAGAAGAAGGCGTTGCACTGGTAAAATCTTATCAGGCACAGGGTATTCTGGTAACACTGGTAGGCGGTATCTGTGATCAGGTAGCAGAAGCAGGTATGGCTACCGGCGCAAACGTACGTGTTATCCCGCTGGGTAAAGATGTAACAGCAGTTATCCATGTAGTATCCGTAGCTCTGAGAGCAGCTCTGATCTTCGGTAACGTAACACCTGGTGATGCTAAGACTCTGATGGAATACACCATGCAGCGTGTACCGGCATTTGTTAACGCATTCGCTCCTCTGGATGACGTAATCGTAGCATGTGGTGCTGGTGCTATCGCACTGGGATTCCCGGTAATCACCAACGAAACAGAAAACATCGCACGTGTTCCGAAGAGCCTGATTGTTCAGGAAGATGTAAGCAAATTCAATGCAACATCTCTGGAAGCTCGTGATATCAAGATCAAGATCACAAACATCGATATCCCGGTAGCATTCGCATCCGCATTCGAAGGTGAGATCATTCGTCGTGGTGACATGCAGGTTGAATTCGATGGTTCCCGTGTTGACTGTGCTGAGCTGGTTCATACTGTTGATGCCAGTGAGATCGAAGATCATAAGATCACAGTTGTAGGACCGGAAGTAGATGACATGGAACTGGGAAGTAAAAACAGCATTGCATATGTTGTTAAAGTTGCCGGTAAAAACATGCAGCCTGACTTTGAACCGGTTATCGAGCGTAAATTCCATAACTACATCAACTGCATCGAAGGAGTATACCATACAGGACAGAGAGATATGCAGAGAATCCGTATCAGCAAAGATGCATTTGCTGCAGGCTTCAAGATCAAACATATCGGTGAGGTTCTCTATACACAGGTTAAGAATGAATTTGACGCAGTTGTTGATAAATGTGAAGTTACTATTTATACAGATCCTGCTGAGTGTACAAGAATCCGTCATGAAGTTGCTATCCCGATCTTCGAGAAACGTGATGACCGTCTGAATACTCTGACGGACGAATCTGTAGATGTATATTACAGCTGTATCCTCTGCCAGGCATTCTCCCCGTCTCACGTATGTGTTGTTACACCTGAGAGACTTGGACTTTGCGGTGCCGTTTCATGGCTGGATGCAAAAGCTACCAACGAGCTGGATCCAAACGGACCTTGCCAGGTAATTACAAAAGAAAGACCTATTGATGAGAATCTTGGTTCTTATGAAGACGTAGATGAAGCTGTTAAGAAATTCTCCCAGGGTGCATTAGAGCACGTTACACTGTACTCTATCATGCAGGATCCTATGACATCATGCGGATGCTTCGAGTGTATCTGCGGTATCGAGCCATTCTCCAATGGTGTTGTTATCGCTAACCGTGAGTATGCAGGCATGACACCTCTTGGAATGACATTCTCAGAAATGGCATCCATGACAGGTGGTGGTGTTCAGACACCTGGTTTCATGGGACATGGTAAACATTTCATCAGCTCCAAGAAGTTCATGAAGGCAGAAGGCGGTATTGAACGTATCGTATGGATGCCAAAAGAACTGAAAGAGTTTGTTGCTGAGCGTCTTAACAACACAGCAAAAGAACTCTACGGAATTGAAAACTTTACAGATATGATCGGTGATGAAACAATCGCTACTGATCCGGAAACACTGGTTGGATTCCTTACAGAAAAAGGCCATCCGGCATTAGCCCTTGATCCGATGATGTAAAGATGGTGGTTTTCCCGGAGGTATTATGTGAGTCATGCGGAGGCTTTTAATAAGCCTCCGGGTTTAAACGCTCAAAAGCGTATAGATAAAAACCATAGTATATTATATTTCAAGGACATACAGAATGTGATCGTGTGAAAGTACAATCGTTCTGTTTCGTAAAGACGGAATATGGCTGCCGTAATGATTTGCTGATAAAAAATATATGCGGAGTGTATGAAGAATCAGCAAAGTTCAGATATGGCAATTTGCCGAATTTATTTTTTTCAATTTGTTATGGAAAATAAAGGAAAGCTGTGAAATTGTTGTTTTTTTAACAAAATATGACAGACTGTACTTGTCAACGGGCAGGATAATGTTGTATACTACACATGACATGGTGTGTAAGTCTGCGAAAAGATACATACACACAGTAATTTTTTTAAGGAGGCCAAAAAAATGCCGTTTAATCAGAAACTTCAGAAATTCAATGCAAAGATTAATACAGTCACCATTGGCAGCGGAGATAAGACTGTAACAAT
>NZ_JALFPR010000076.1:0-13680 GCF_022785585.1 Oliverpabstia sp.
TCTCTACGGAGAAAAGAAAGACAGGGTAGTACTGATCCGACAGTTTCGGTATCCGCTGGGTGGTTATGTGTATGAACTGCCGGCCGGACTGGTGGATCCGGGAGAGAATTATCACACCGCAGCGATCCGGGAACTGAAAGAAGAGACCGGACTGAAACTGGAGCCGATCGTGGTGGATGATATTTATCAGAAGCCTTATTATACATCCGTCGGGATGACCGATGAGTGCTGCGGAACGGTTTACGGATATGCTTCCGGCGAGATCAGTAAAAAATACATGGAAGACAGCGAGGAAATCGAAGTGGTTCTGGCAGACCGGAAAGAAGTGGCACGGATCCTGAAAGAAGAGCGGGTGGCGCTTTTGTGCGCCTATATGATGATGCACTTTCTTCACGATGAAGAACCCTTTGCGTTCTTACATGCCAAAGAAAAATAAATCCGTACCAGGTGCATAAAGCGGGTCAGTAATATTCACGAAAAAGAGACAGAGGAGAAAAAATATTATGGAATACTGGGATATCTACGATGAAAAGAAACAGAAAACCGGCCGTACGATGAAGCGAAACGACTGGAACATGAAACCGGATGAATACCATCTGACGGTGCTTGGTGTGCTGAAACGTCCGGATGGCCGTTATCTGATCACCCAGAGAAAGCTGGACAAAGAATGGGGTGCCGGCTGGTGGGAAGTACCGGGAGGCGGAGTCAACGCGGGAGAAGATTCCAGGGACGCAGTGATCCGCGAGATCCGCGAGGAGACCGGAATTGATGTGAGCCAGGCTGCAGGCGGCTACGCATTTTCCTATAAACGGGTGAATCCGGAGGAAAAAAACAACTATTTTGTGGATATCTACAAATTTATTCTGGACTTTGTGGATAACGATGTGAAAGTACAGCCGGAGGAAGTGGAAGGCTTTAAGATCGCCACACTCGAAGAGATCCGGGCATTTGCCCAGGAAGGGATTTTCCTGCATTATGACAGTATGAAAGAAGTATTCGACTAGAGCGTGTTTGAAAAATCATTTCCGCAATCTGCAAGCCCCACTTTGCGGTATATTTTACCCTCGTTCGGTTGCCGTAGCCCGCTACGCCGCCCTCATTCGGATAAAATCTCCCACAAACTGGGTCTCGCAGCTCACGAAAAGCCTTTTTCAGACACGCTCTAGCGCAGGAAGAAGAAAGGAGAGTCGTTACATCCGAAAGGGCAAAACGGCTCTCTTTTCACGAGGAAGATTTGAATTTAAGATTCAGCGTAATATATATTTCGGTTACTTCTTCTTACGATTGTATTTCGAGTATGAAAATGGTATGATAAATATAATATATAAAAAAATTGTAACTATTCAGTAGGCAGTATGCCGGAAGGCGTTTGACCTGAATATGCCAAAATCCCGAGACATACAGTTAAAACGCATTTGGCTTGTAACTGTGAAGGTACTGAACGGTTACGAAATCGCAGGAGGTAGGGGTTTATGTCTGACAAATTATATGAATTGATGGATTGGCCGGAAATTGAGGCAGTTGTATATTCTGAAGAATATGCGCCGAGAGAGATCCTCGGACCACATGTAACCGGTGACGGAGTGCTGATACAGTGCTTTTTTCCGGGGGCGGACAAAGTAACAGTGAAAATGACAAAAGACGGCAGAGAGTATCCGATGAGTAAAGAGGACGATGCAGGATATTTTGCTGTATTACTGAGCGGGAGAAAGATTCCGGAGTATACCTATCTGGTGGAGCAGGAGGGGGAACAGATCGAATGCTATGATGCATATGCGTTTCCCTGTCAGATCACACTGGAAGAAGAACAGAAGTTTATCAATGGTATCTGCTATGATATTTACGAAAAACTGGGTGCACATCCGATGACTGTCAATGGTGTGGATGGTGTGTATTTTGCAGTCTGGGCACCGAATGCGGCCCGTGTCAGTGTGGTTGGAGATTTTAACCACTGGGATGGCAGAGTATACCAGATGCAGCGCCTTTCGGTATCGGGAATCTATGAGCTGTTTATCCCACAGATTCCGGTAGGGTCTCTGTATAAGTATGAACTAAAATTAAAAGACGGTCTGACTTACCTGAAAGCCGATCCTTATGCAAACCAGGCAGAACTTCGCCCGGCAACTGCTTCGGTGGTGGCAGATCTTACACAGTATGTCTGGAAAGATCAGACATGGATGAAGGAACGAAAAAAGATTCAGACAGAGGATGCCCCGATGTTCGTCTATGAGATGCATCTGGCATCCTGGAAAAAACCGGAAGACGGAAGAGAATTCTATAATTACCGGGAACTTGCACCGATGATCGTGGCTTATGTCAAAGAGATGGGATATACACATGTGGAACTGATGCCGGTGATGGAACATCCGTTTGATGCCTCCTGGGGCTATCAGGTGACCGGCTATTATGCACCGACCAGCCGCTACGGCTCACCGGAAGATTTTATGTATTTTGTGGATACGCTCCATCAGGCGGGTATCGGTGTGATTCTGGACTGGGTACCGGCGCATTTCCCACGGGATACCTTCGGACTTGCCAACTTTGACGGAACCTGTCTGTATGAGCATCTCGATCCGAGACAGGGGTATCATCCACACTGGGGCACACTGATCTACAATTATGGAAGACCGCAGGTGAAAAACTTCCTGATTGCCAACGCACTGTTCTGGACAGAAAAATTCCATGCAGACGGTATCCGCTTTGATGCAGTGGCTTCCATGTTGTATCTGGACTATGGAAAGAACGATGGGGAATGGGTTGCAAACATCTACGGCGGCAATGAAAATCTGGATGCTGTGGAATTGTTAAAACATCTGAATTCTATCTTTAAAAAGAAACATCCGGATGCTCTTCTGATAGCAGAAGAGTCCACAGCATGGCCGAGAGTGACAGGAAGTGTGGACACGGAAGATGGTCTGGGATTTGATTACAAATGGAATATGGGATGGATGAATGATTTCGTCGGCTATATGAGTAATGATCCGTATTTTCGTGGTGCACACCATAACGAACTGACATTCAGTATGGTTTATGCTTACAGTGAACGGTTCATGTTGAGCTTATCCCATGATGAAGTGGTACACCAGAAAGGATCGCTGTTGGAGAAGATGCCTGGAACCGAGGATAAAAAGTTCGCAAATCTGCGTGCGGCGTATGGCTTTTTTATGACACATCCGGGTAAAAAACTTCTGTTTATGGGACAGGAATATGGTCAGGTACATGAATGGGCAGAAAATAAAGCTCTTGACTGGGAAGACCTGGAAAAACCGGCACACAGACAGATGCAGAACTATACGAAAGCCCTGATTCAGCTTTATAAGACGCATCCGGCACTGTGGAAACTGGACTATGATCCCGATGGATTTGAATGGATCAACTGCGTGGAATGGGAAAAGAGTATGGTGACTTTTCTTCGAAAGTCCAAAAAACAGGAAGATACACTGGTTGTTATTTGTAATTTCTCGGATGTTGCTTATGAGGAGGAACTGGTAGGTGTTCCGTATGCAGGAAAATATAAAGAAATCCTGAACAGTGATGCAAAAGAATACGGTGGAACCGGTGTGGTCAATCCACGTGTAAAGATTGCGAAGAAAGAAGAGACGGATGATCGTCCGTATACGATCAAAGTAAAAGTTGCACCGTTAAGCGTAGCAATTTACAGCTTTACAAAAACAGCAGCAAAGACATCTACCAACAGAACGGCAAAAACAGCGAAAAAGACAGCCGGAAAAGCAGAAAGAAAGATGCTGTCTGCAACTGAGGAAAAAGAAGGACTTCGTAAAGTCATCCAGCAGAAGCTGGAGACGGCTGAGAAGAAAGGTGCAGAAGAGAAAGAAAAACGCACAGCAAAAGAAGCAGAAGCTGCGAAGAAGCCAAAAGAGAAAAAGACGGTAACAGCTAAAAAGGAGACTAAGACAGAATGACGAATGCAATAAAGGCGCTGGCTCAGTGGAAGGGGAGTATTCCACAGGACGGACTTCTTGATTTTGTGCTGAAAGTCATCCTGGCGCTGATCGTTTATTTTATCGGAACAAAACTGATCGGATGGCTCTGCAAAAATCTGCGGAAACATCTGGTAAAATTCGGAAGTGATGAGGCAGCAAAAAGCTTTCTTTTATCAGGAATTAAGATTGGGCTGCATCTGATCCTGATCCTGACGATTGCCGGAAATCTTGGCGTGGACAAGACTTCGGTGGCTGCACTTGTAGGTTCTGCCGGCGTGGCGATCAGTTTGGCTTTGCAGGGTGGCTTATCCAACTTTGCAGGCGGACTGATCATCATGTTCCTGCGCCCGTTTTCCGTTGGCGATTACATCATCGAAAATGGGGAAAAGACCGAGGGAACGGTACAGAAGATCGAACTGTACTACACTACGCTGATGACCATCGACAGCCGTCGGATCGTGATCCCCAATTCTGTGCTGACAAACGACAGTATCACGAATGTAACGGCAATGGAAAAAAGAAGACTGGAGATCAAAGTGGGAATTTCCTATGAATCCGACCTGCTTTTGGCAAAACAGATTCTCCGGGAACTGATCGAAAAAGATCCGGAACTTCTGGATCGGGAAGAAACTCAGGTTTTTGTGGATGAACTGGGGGACAGTGCAGTGATCTTAGGGCTTCGTGCCTGGGTAAAAACAGAAGAATTCTGGAATACCAAGTGGCGTATGAATGAACAGATCAAACTGGAATTTGATAAGAGGGGCATTCGGATTCCGTATCCGCAGATGGATGTGCATATGCACCGGTGAAAGGGAAATATAAAGAGTTTACAAAGTGTAAAAAAATATTAAGAGAATTGAAATTGTATTCCTCGACAAATGGTATATAATTATCCAGAAAAAGGATATACTTGCAAAACGCAGACAGAGCGCGGTGTGTATACAGAAAGGGAGTAAAAGAATAAAGGGGAATCATGGCACAAAAGAAGGGTAAAAAAAGAAAAAAGAAGAAACAGAAAAAAGTAATCATCAGCGTATATCTTTGCCTGATCCTGTTGCTTGGAGTGGCAGCAGCGTATATATGGATAAGTAATTATTACAAAATCCATTTTTATAAAGATACGTGGATCAACGGACAGGACTGCAGCGATAAGACAGCTTCGGAAGTAAAGGAGCTTCTGCAGGAAAAAATCAGTGAATATACACTGAACATCACCACGAAAGAAGGGGAAACATATACTGTTACCGGACCACAGTTTCATCTGACGTATGTGGATGACAATGGTGTGGATCAGTTACTGACAGATCAGAAACCACTGGAGTGGATTCTCCATGCGTTCCGGGGAGGTAAGTATGAAGTATCGGCGAATACCACCTACGAAGAAGATGCGGTGGAACCGATTTTAAAAAGCCTTCCGTTTATGAGCGAGGCAAATATGGTACAGCCCCGGGATGCGGCACTACAGGAAACTGCAGATGGGTATAGGATAGCCCCTGAGGTGGAAGGTAATGCGGTGGATGAAGAAAAAGTTATTTCTCTGGTACAGGATGCCATACAAAATGGCACGACAGAACTTTCTCTGGTGGATCAGGACTGTTATCTGAAACCGGCAGTGTATCAAAATGATGAATCTCTGAACGAACAGATGAATACGCTGAATTCGCTGACCGGTGCAAAACTGACTTATACAGTGAAAGGTACCGTATCCACGATTGATCATGAGGTGTTAAAATCCTGGCTTGTACAGGACGAAAACGGCAATTATTCTATTGATGAATCGAAGGAAAAGGCGTTTATTGAGCAACTTGCGGATCAGATTGATACCTATGGAAAGTCCAGAAAATTTACAACTCACGACGGTGCACAGATCACACTGGCAACCAACAGATACGGCTGGCAGGTAGACCGGGAAAAATCCCTGGAAAACCTGAAAACGGCACTGGCTGAAGGAAAAGAGCAGGAGATGGAACTTTCTTACAGCCATAAGGCAAAAGGAACAAGTGATAACGATCTTGGCGATGTCTATGTAGAAATCAGCATCGACAGGCAGACAATGTGGTGCTACAAAAACGGACAACTTGTGGTGGAGACTCCGGTGGTTACCGGTGATATATCAAAAGAAGGAAGAGCCACTCCGAAAAACGGTTGCTGGCCAATCTTCTGGAAGACCACAGAATACACCATGAAGGGGCCAAAAGATGCGAACGGGCAACCGGAATATACGGCTTTCGTTCATTACTGGATGCCATTTAACGGTGGCGTCGGTATTCATGATCTGGCGAGTCGTGGTAATAATTTTGGTGGTGATATATATAAAACCAATGGCTCCCACGGATGTATCAATACTCCGCTGGAAGCTGCAAAAACTATCTACGAGACAGTATCGGTGGGAACACCGGTAATTGTATATTAAGCATAAGGAAAAGCAGGTTTCTGAACGATAAGAAAAAAGGATTGGAAACCTGGACAGAAAGTAAGGAGACCAACTATGATTGCACAGGAATATAAAAAGATGTTAGGAGCAAAATCCGTAATCCGTGAGATGTTTACTTACGGAACCGAACGGGCAAAAGAGATCGGAAAAGAGAATGTATTTGACTACAGTCTCGGTAATCCGTCTGTGCCGGTTCCGGAAAAATTTACAAAGAAAATGATCGAACTGCTGGAGACGGAAAGCCCGGTAGCCCTTCATGGATACAGCCCGAGCCTCGGTATTGACAGTGTACGTGAGGCGGTAGCGGTATCTCTGGAAAAACGTTTCGGTCTGCCATATAAAAAAGAACATATTTTCATGTGCTCCGGTGCGGCAGCAGCTCTGGCACATGCATTCCGTGCAGTAACTGTCCCGGGAGATTCCATCCTTACTTTCGCACCGTTTTTCCCGGAATACAACCCGTATGTCAATCTGACAGGAGCAAAACTGAAAGTTGTTCCGCCGGATCTGAAAGGATTCCAGATTGACTTTGAAAAATTCGAGACCATGCTGACAAACGATGTTACCGCAGTTCTGATCAATACGCCGAATAATCCGTCCGGTATTGTATACACCACCGATACAGTCAGAGAACTGGCGCGGATCATGGAGAAAAAAGCAGCAGAATACGGTCATGAGATATATCTGATCTCAGATGAGCCGTACCGTGAGATTGTTTTTGAGGGTGTGGACGCACCGTTTATCGCGAAGTATTATCCGAATACCATCACCTGTTACTCCTTCAGCAAATCGCTGTCCCTTCCTGGAGAGAGAATCGGTTATGTGGCAGTGTCACCGAGCTGTAATGAGGCGGAAACCATTGTAGATATGTGCGGACAGATTTCCCGTGGTATCGGGCATAATTGCCCGGCATCCCTGATCCAGCTTGCAGTGGCTGATTGTCTGTACGATACCGCAGACCTGTCAGTATATGAGAAAAATGCAAATATTCTTTATGATGCCCTGACTGGTATGGGATTTGAGATCGTACGCCCGGGCGGAACCTTCTACATGTTCCCGAAAGCTCCGGAACCGGATGCGGTTGCATTCTGTAAGAGAGCAATGAAACAGGATCTGCTGTTAGTGCCCGGTGATACCTTCGGCTGCCCGGGATATTTCCGTATGGCTTACTGCATCGAGACGGAGAAGGTAGAACGTTCTCTGTATGCATTCCGAAAACTGTAAAAGAAATAAGAGAAGATATAGCAAAAGAAAAGGTGGTGGAACAGAGAAGTTCCATCACCTTTTCTTAAAAGTCAGTGACTGTTCAGCAGGTAGATAACGAAAAAACGCCCACCACCTGAAAATAAATGGCGAACGTTTCTGAAAAGCTGAAAATGGGACTTGAACCCACGACCCCTTCATTACGAGTGAAGTGCTCTACCAACTGAGCTATTTCAGCCTGTGAATCAATACAAAAGATATTATATATGATTTGTATGGAAAAGGCAAGACTTTTTGTGCATTTTCATGAAATTTTTTGAAAAAACAGGAAAACTTGTTAAAATCAGAAGGGAATGAGAGGATACCGGAACCGGGGTTGGACTTTGAAATATGTGAAAGAGTATGCTATAATGCCAGAGTGAAAAATAAAGAATAAGAAGGATGTCGGAACAGACAGAAATGAGGATAAAAATGAAAACCTTAGTATTGGCAGAAAAACCTTCTGTGGGAAGGGACATTGGCCGGGTGCTTCACTGTACTCCGCAGGGAAACGGTTTTTTGGAAGGAAAGGATTATATCGTTACCTGGGGACTGGGACATCTGGTAACCTTAAAAGACCCGGAAGGATACGATAAAAAATATAAAGAATGGAAGATGGAAGAACTTCCGATTATGCCGAAAAAACTGGAAACGGAAGTGATCCGACAGACGGCAAAACAGTTCCAGACAGTGAAAAAACTGGTACAGCGACAGGATGTCAAAGAAATCGTGATCGCGACGGATGCCGGAAGAGAGGGAGAACTGGTGGCACGCTGGATCTTAAAAGAAGCAAGAAACCAGAAACCGTGCCGGAGACTGTGGGTGTCTTCCGTAACAGACAAGGCGATCCGGGATGGGTTTGCCCATCTGAAAAACAGCAAAGAGTACGACCCCTTATACCGGGCGGCGGTGTCCCGTGCGGAAGCGGACTGGCTGGTCGGAATCAACGCCACCAGAGCACTGACCTGTAAATATAACGCACAGTTATCCTGTGGTCGGGTACAGACTCCTACGCTTGCGATGATCCAGGCGAGAGAAAATGAGATTCGACGGTTTGTACCGGAAAGTTATTATATGATCACAGCAAAAGCAGACGGTATTACTTTTACCTGGAAAGAAGGAAAAACAGGCAGCCTTCGTACCTATCAGAAGGAGCGTGCCCAGGAGATAAAAAAGGAATGTGAGAAGCACAGTCTGATCATCAGAAAGACAGAAAAGAAAGAGAAAAAAGTTTATCCACCGCTGCTTTATGATCTGACCGAACTGCAGAGGGATGCGAACAAACGGTTTGGATTGTCTGCAAAGGAAACTCTGAATATTATGCAGCGTCTCTATGAAAATCATAAAGTACTTACTTATCCAAGAACAGACTCCCGATATCTGACTTCGGATGTCGTCGGAACCTTATCCGAGCGTCTGGATGCCTGTGCGGTCGGTCCGTACCGGAAGATGGCACTGACAGTAAAAGCACAGCACCCGGAGACGAAAAAATGGTCTTTTGTGGACAATAAAAAAGTATCCGATCATCATGCTATCATCCCGACAGAACAGTTTGTGGATCTGACACATATGACAAATGAGGAACGAAAAATCTATGATCTCGTGGTGCGCCGCTTTTTAAGTGCGTTCTGTCCGCCGTGCAGATACGAAGAGACAGTTATTTATGCAGAGAGTGGAAGAGAACAGTTCGTTGCCAGAGGAAAAGTCATGATAGACGAAGGATTCCGTCAGGTACAGGAGATGAACTGTGAGGATGAGGATGAGTTCTCCCGTGATATGAAAGATCAGATCCTTCCGAAAATCGGTCAGGGTATGGAGTTTAAGCAGGTGCAGGTGGATATCCGGGAAGGAAAAACCACGCCGCCGCCACGATTTACTGAGGCAACACTGCTTTCGGCAATGGAAAATCCGGTAAAATACATGGAGAACAAAGACCGTGAGATGGTAAAAACCATAGGAGAAACCGGAGGGCTGGGAACGGTTGCCACGAGAGCGGATATTATTGAAAAATTGTTTCACACCTTTTTGCTGGAAAAGAAAGGAAATGAGATTCATATTACATCTAAGGCAAAACAGCTTCTGGAGTTAGTGCCGGAGGATCTGAAAAAGCCGGAACTGACTGCAGAGTGGGAGATGAAGCTTTCAAAAATCGCAAAAGGAGAGCTGGATGACCGTGTATTTATGAATGAGATCCGCGGCTATACAAAAGAGCTGCTGCAGGAGATCCGCAGGGAAGAGGGAACCTTCCGCCATGAAAACATGACAAATAAAAAATGTCCGAACTGCGGGAAACGATTACTTGCCGTCAATGGAAAGAATGCGAAACTTCTGGTGTGCCAGGATCGTGCCTGCGGATACCGGGAAACTGTATCCCGGACAACGAACGCCAGATGCCCGATCTGCCACAAACGGATGGAAATGATCGGAAAAGGGGACGACAGTATGTTTGTCTGCTCCTGCGGACACAAAGAACGCCTTTCCAAATTCCAGGAGCGACGGAAAAAAGAGGGCGGAGGTGTATCCAAACGGGATGTGCATGCGTATATGAAGAAACAGCAGAAAGAGGCAAAAGAACCGGTGAATTCCGCATTTGCCGATGCACTGAAGAATATCCGGCTGAACTAGGAGGGAAAGATGCAAAAAGAAGATATTCGGTTACGACAGGTGATCATACATATTATGGATTCTACGATGGGGATGCCGGTTCTGTCTGATCAGGTGATTGATTTCGGATCAGATTTCGGGGATTTTCTGCGGGCGCATATTTTCCGGCTGTTAGAGAGCGATGATATGAAAAAATGTTCTTTTGATGAAGATTCTAAGGTACAGGCAGAACTGGAAGCGTACAACGAAGAAAACTTTATCCCGGTCAGTCAGAAACTGGGGGAACTGCTTTACGGTGTTATGAATAAAAATATTGACATTCCGCCGGCGGATCTTCTGGTGGTAGAATATGAGGTGGAACAGCAGCATTTTCTGGCCCTGTTAAAGATGAACTATAAAACGTATTATACCCACATGACGGACTCGGATCCATGGGGAAACAGCAATTCTGTCATCAAACAGAAGGCGATCCTGCCGGGAGAAAATCAGAAACTGGCAGAGGCGGCACTGATTGATATGACAGATAAAAATCTGAAGATCATCGAGAAAAAATATGATGTCAACGGAGTAAAAACAAATTATTTTTCTCAGCTGTTTTTACAGTGCCACGGTTCTTTGTCACCAAAATCCAAACTGGCGATCGTGGCAAAAGCAGTGGACGATGTGCAGAAAAAGTTTTATCATGAGTCCGAGCAGTTTGAGGTGCAGATGGAGACAAAAAGTATCATCAATCAGGCACTGGAAGAAGATGGGGGCTTTGCCGTGCCGGTACTGATCGATAAGATTTTCAAAGAACAGGAAGAGATGAAGGAACAGGTGATTGAAAAGCTGGAAAAATACCATCTGACGGAGACGGAAGTGGAACCACAGAATCCGGCGACGACCAGAAAATACGGAAAACAGAATCTGATCACCGATACCGGTATCGAGATCCGTATCCCGATGGAACAGTATCAGAATAAAGATAAAGTTGATTTTATCACGAATCCGGACGGAACAATCTCGGTATTAATAAAAAATGTAGGAAGTATTATCAGTAAATAAATGTAACTATTCAGTAGTCACTGTCCCGCGAAATGTTTTGGCATGAATATGCCAAACCACTGAGACATGCAAGCCAAAATGCCATCACCGAAGGTGATTTTCAATGCATTTTGGCTCGTAACTGTGAAGGTACTGAACAGTTACAATAAAATAATAAATAAGAGACAAAGAGGGTTATGAGTGTGAAGAAAAAAACAGTGTTGCTGGCGCTTATGCTGGCGGGAGTCATGGGACTGTCCGGCTGCAAAACCTGGGATGTGGTCTGTGATATACTGGCTGTCGGAACGACAAAAGTGGAGAAGGATGACGGACCGAAAGTAGATCTTGAGGGAGAGACACCGGAGGTAAAAGATGATGACAGTACGGATCTGGAAACGGCAGACAGTAAAATAACTTCCGGAAATGACGAAAAAGAGAAAGACACAAAAAAGAATACCACAAAAGGCAGTGATAGGACGGATAAAAAGAGAGTGACGATGCCTTCCGGGACACCGGAACCAAGTCATACAACGACGACGACACCAACACCGACACCGTCCGGAATAGAAAAGAAAGAGAAAAGCGGTCATATGATCACCTGCACCTCCCCGGTCAACGTCCGTGATGCGGCAAGCAGTCAGAGCCGTGTGATCGGTGAACTTGCCAAGGGAGATCAGGTAGAAAAACTTGGTGAGGACGGCGGCTGGGTAAAGATCCGCTATCAGGGTCAGGAAGCCTGGGTATACGAAGATTATATGTCAGAGAAGAACAGCAGGAAAGAAGAAACAAAGACAGAAAAATCGAAACAGACAGATCATTCTGCCGATAAAAAATCAGAAACCTACAGTTTTGAAAGTGATGAGAAGGTACAGACGGATTGACAGGTTTATCATAAGAATTTACGGAGGGCATGCTTTTTGGCATGGAAAAGACTATGGCGAAAAAGAGAATGACAAAAAAGGAAAGAATGCGTCAGAGAAGACGGAGACAGAGAATGATGTTTGGCGGTGGATTACTGCTTGTGGCGGTTGTGTTTACTGTGATCCTGCTTCTGCTCGGTTCTAAAGGATGCGGAACATCAAAAGCAGAGGGAGATGAGGTTGAAGCCGTACCGTCTGCGGAGGCCACTGAGGCGCCGACGGCCGAACCGACACCGACGCCAGAGCCGGTACCATCGGTCGACATCAGCGATATCAACAGCCGGTCCGGGATTCTGGTAAGACTTTCTGACGGTAAAGTGGTGGCAGAAAAAGATGCAGATGCAAAGATTTATCCGGCATCCATGACGAAGATCATGACAGCAGTTGTCGGTCTGGAAAATCTGTCGGATCAGAATGAGACGATCACGATCGACAGGGATACTTATGACCGGTTGTATACCGAAGGAGCTTCTCTGGCAGGCTTCGGAGCTGGAGATGAGGTAAAGGCAATCGATATCCTTTATGGTGTGATGCTTCCTTCCGGCGCGGAGTGCTGTGTGGGACTGGCTCAGCATCTGTTTGGATCTGAGGAAAACTTTGTGGCAAAGATGAATGAAAAAGCGGCAGAACTTGGCATGGACAGTACACATTTTGTAACCTGTACCGGACTGCATGATGAAAATCATTATACAACAGTGCGTGATCTGACCAAGCTGTTAAGTTACGCACTGCAGAATGATACATTCCGACAGATCTACTGCACCTCAGAATATACGACAAGTGCTACAGCATCCGCACCGGAAGGTCTGCATTTTCTGAGTACGATGTTCAAGAAGATGGATTCTCCGGAGGTAAATGGCGGAGAGATCGAAGGCGGTAAGACCGGATATACCGGCGAAGCAGGACAGTGTCTGGCAAGTCTTGCCAAAGTAGATGATGTAGAATACATCCTGGTGACTGCAGGAGCCCCGGGAGGACCTTCCACCGAGCCATACCATATCGAGGATGCAAAAGCTGTCTATAATCGTATACAGGCAGGAGAACAGGGATCTGCAGCAGATACGGCCGCTGATTCACAGGATGACCAGGCAATGACAGAGACGGACGGAGCTGCCTGAGAGATTTTAAGGAAAAGTTAAGAAAAAAGAAGAAAGATTCGTCAGAAGTGTATGGTATGATAAGATCATCAAAAGAGATCTTACTATACTAACAGGTTTGAATAGACAGAAGCGTTTTCCGTGCGGCCGCATGGAAAACGCTTCTTTTGTGTATACTTTTTGTGTACAGACAAAAAAAGACCCGAAAGCGTCAGCCTCCAGGTCTTTTTCTCAAGTTAAGGGATGCAAATATTATGCTCTTTCAACTTTGCCGGATCTCAGGCAAGAAGTACAAACGTACATTTTCTTAGCTCCACCGTCTACCTTAACCTTTACAGATTTTACATTGGATTTCCACATTTTGCTAGATCTTCTATGGGAATGGCTCACGTTGTTTCCGAAATGAGCACCTTTTT
>NZ_JALFPR010000089.1:0-26971 GCF_022785585.1 Oliverpabstia sp.
GTGAGATTTGCTCCAGGTCAAAATCAACTCTTGGCTAATTTATCACTTTTACTGTTTTTTAAGGATCTTTCGATCGTTCGTTTTTATGATTTTAAAAAGAACTTTCGAGGAATGTGTTTCACTGTTCAGTTATCAAAGATCGGTTTTGCATTGCCGTTTGTCTCAAACAGCTTTGCTATTATATCATGTCGTTTCCTGCCTGTCAAGAACTTTTTTCAACTTTTTTGAAGTTGTTTTTGTTTCTCTCTTGCAGCAACTTTGGTAGTATATCATGTCTACCGCTTAGTTGTCAAGAACTTTTTCCTCGCAACTCTTCGGTTTTCACCGAACGGAGAAGGAGGGATTTGAACCCTCGCGCCGCTACTAACGACCTACTCCCTTTCCAGGGGAGCCCCTTCAGCCACTTGGGTACTTCTCCAAATGCCTGATCAGAAGATCAGTTTTTTCTTTTGTAACGGAGAGGGTGGGATTCGAACCCACGCGCCCTTTCGGACAAACGGTTTTCAAGACCGCCTCGTTATGACCACTTCGATACCTCTCCATATCTCTGTAGTGGTCTGCGCTTTTGTCTCGCTCGAAGACAAGTGATATTCTATCATCTGTTTTTCAATATGTCAATATACTTTTTTCATTTTTTTACTTTTTTTTATCATATGTTTCACGGGCAAATATTTCACCAATTTCAAGGTCTTCCGGTGTAGTAATTTTTATATTTTTATAAGATCCTTCATATAACCATACCTTATGATTTCCATAATCCTCTACTACCATAGCATCATCTGTAATTCTGCTGCTGTCATGCATCAGTGCTTTTTCATAAGCTTCTTTTATCAGATGATACTCAAATATCTGTGGTGTCTGAACATTCCACACATGACTCCGATCCGGTGTAGATACCACTTTTTTTCCTTCACCAATTATCTTCACTGTATCTTTGGATGGCACACCTGCTGCACATGCCTGATATTCTTTCGCACAGTCAAGGCCTCGCTGAATCAGTTCTTCTGTGACAAATGGTCTTGCTCCATCGTGAATCAGAACATAATCTGTTTTGTGACAGGCACAAAGTCCCTGATAAACCGATTCATATCTCTCTTTTCCACCTGCAACTACTTCTGACACTTTATCAATATGATACTTCTGCACAAATGCAACTTTACAGTAATTGATTTCTGTTTTCCCACACACCAGAACAATGTCTGTGATTTCCGGTGAATCCTGAAAAGCTTTCAGTGAATAATACAGCACCGGATATTCTCCCAGCTGTAAAAACTGTTTCTGTACATTACTTTTCATCCTTTTTCCCTGACCTGCTGCCAGAATGATTGCTGTACATTTCACTGGTATCACCTTCCTTTCTTACCGTTCTCCCAGTTTCAGATTTGGAACTGCATTCAGATCCCATCCGTGACGCACACCTTTTTTGTATTCGTAATAAGCCGCAACACCAATCATTGCCGCATTATCGGTGCAAAAGATCGGCGATGGATAATAAAACCTGATATGTTCTCTCTCGCACGCTTCTTTCATTGCCTGACGCAGAGCACTGTTGGAGGCAACACCACCAGCAATGGCCAGTTTATCCATATGATGCTCTTTTGCCGCCTTTACCGCTTTTTCCACCAGTGTATCTACCACTGCTTTCTGGAAAGATGCAGCAATATCTGCCTCACAGATTTCTTCTCCCTGCATCTTACATCGATTAATATGATTTAAAACTGCAGATTTTACTCCGCTGAAACTGAAATCATAAGGATCTTCCAGTTTTGCCTTTGGAAATACAATGGCATTCGGATTCCCCTCTTTGGACACTTTATCAATCTTTGGTCCGCCCGGATATCCCAGACCAATGGCACGTGCTACTTTATCAAAGGCTTCCCCTGCCGCATCATCTCTTGTTCTTCCAAGAATTTCAAACTCTCCGTAATCTTTGACGATCACCAGATGGGTATGTCCGCCGGATACGATCAGGCACATAAACGGTGGTTTCAGATCCGGATGTTCAATATAATTGGCAGAAACATGTCCCTCGATATGATGGACTCCTATCAGCGGCAGTTTTTTCGCATAGCTGATTGCCTTCGCTTCTGCCACTCCCACCAGCAGTGCTCCAACCAGACCCGGGCCATAGGTGACTCCGACAGCATCCAGATCCTCCAGCGTAACATCTGCCTCTGTCAACGCCTCTTCTATTACCTGATTTATTTTTTCAATATGTTTTCTGGATGCGATTTCCGGCACCACCCCTCCATACAGAGTATGCAATGCAATCTGAGAAGAAATTATATTAGACAAAATGGTTCGTCCATTTTTCACTACGGAAGCTGCCGTTTCATCACAGGAACTCTCAATTGCCAGAATTAAAACATCTTTCTCACTCATTTTCTTCCTCCTCAAATAACAAATCCACGGATTTTCCATCTTTTCCAACATAACTGTTCGGGAAAATCTCTCTTACACCATCCATATATTCTTCCGGATGTACCAGAGAGGGACTGAAATGTGTCAGCCACATTTCTTTTACCTGTGCTTTTTTCGCGAGTTTTGCCGCCTCTTTCATCGTCATATGCTTGTATTCTCTCGCTTTTGCGTCTTTTTCCGGTTCTCCGTACATTCCCTCACATATCAGCAGATCCGATTCTTTTGCATGTTCTTCCATCGATACCGTCGGACGACTGTCCGTACAGTATGTGACTTTCAGACCTTTTCTTGCCGGTCCGAGTACCATATCCGGTGTATACACCTTTCCGCCTGCCTCGATGGACTCACCTTTTTGCAGTGGGTTCCAGTATTTCAGTGGAATCTCGTTGGCTTTTGCCTGTTCCACAGAGAATTTTCCACCACGGCGAATCTCTACGGTATAGCCGTAACAGGTCACATTATGGTTCACCCGAAACGCCGTGATCTCATACCCCCGAACGGAAAATTTTTCTTCCTGCCCCTGAATTTCTTTGCAAATAATTGGAAATGGAAGTTCCGGAGCAATGGTACGAAGAGCATTAACCACCCGTTCAAGTCCTTTCGGTCCGATCAGGGTCAGCGGTTCCGTACGTTCTGCATTTCCCATAGTCAGTAACATTCCCGGAAGACCACTGATATGATCTGCATGATAATGAGTGAAGCAGATCACATCGATCGGTTTAAAGCTCCATCCTTTCGACTTCACTGCCACCTGAGTTCCCTCTCCACAGTCGATCATCAGACTGCTTCCGTTATATCTGGCA
Source organism: Oliverpabstia sp. (assembly GCF_022785585.1). Taxonomy (NCBI): domain Bacteria; kingdom Bacillati; phylum Bacillota; class Clostridia; order Lachnospirales; family Lachnospiraceae; genus Oliverpabstia; species Oliverpabstia sp. The sequence continues at coordinate 3,225 of NZ_JALFPR010000089.1, forward strand.
AGGAAGGAGGTAAGATATCTGCGTGGCAGCGGCATCATCCCACCTGTTCCCAATAAACATACATCTAACATCGAATTTTTAATTCCTCTATCTTTCTTTTCCAACTGTCTCATGCATCATCAGTACTGCATGTTCCACAGGATCCTCATAATAATTTTTCCGTAAGCCATTTTTCACAAATCCGGCTTTTTCATATACATGAATTGCCCTTTCATTGCTCTCGCGGACTTCCAGAAAAAGACGGGACACTCCCATCTCATTCGTTATTCTGATCAGCTCCTGCACCAGAAGCTTGCCGGTACCATGGTTCTGCCTGTCTTTTTTCACAGATACATTCGTAATATCTCCTTCGTCCTGTACCATCACAACACCACAATACCCAAGGATCTCTTCTCCTTCCGCCGCTATCAGAAATAACGTATCCTGACGGATAAGAAAAGTAAAAAAACCTGTTTCTGTCCACGGGCGGGAGAAATTCTCATTTTCAATCTTCATCACCTGTTCCAGATCGTCCAGCTGCATTTCCCGAATTTTCATTATTTTTTTCCTGCTTCTCTTTCCGCACGCTCCCGCTCTGCCTGAGATACCCGAAGATATTCCGGCTGATGCTCGGCTGCTGTCACTGTCTTGCCTTCCCGGTAATATTTTTCTGCCAATGCTCCCACAGCTCCTGCACGCTGTTTGTTCAGATGTGCCGGTGCAAAACTGTACGGTACCTGCATATTTTCTTTTAACATCTCCTGATAAACCGTAACACCGTCTCCCAGAAAGATCACCGCTTCTCCCAATGCATTCAGTTCCCGGATCAGTTCTTCCACAGCAATTGCTTTCTGTCTGCTCACTGTTACCAGTTCGTGATCTGCAAAGCGGTAGATTCCGGTGTAGACCTGTTTTCTTCTCGCATCCATCATCGGGCAGATCACACCTGTAGAATCATACAGATTATATGCCAGTGCGTCTACTGTTGGCACCGGTATCAGCGGTTTCTTTAATGCCAGTCCCAGTCCCTTTGCCGTGGCGGAACCTATACGAAGTCCGGTAAACGATCCCGGACCTGCTGCCACTGCAATAGCATCTATGGTTTCCAGATCCAGTTCGATCATCTTCGCGATCTCATCAAGCATCGGAAGCAGGGTCTGAGAATGTGTCTTTTTATAATTCACCGTATATTCTGCCAACAGCTGATTGTCTTCCACAACTGCGACAGACGCTACCAGTCCTGAGCTGTCAAGTGCTAATATTTTCATTTGTTCTCCCATCCTTCCAGACCGGTAATGGTGATCCGACGGTAATCAAATCCTTTTTCCAGGTCTTTCTCAATTGTTACATGAATACTGTTTTCCGGAATCAGTTCTTCGATCAGTTCCGCCCATTCGATCATACACACACCATTTCCGAAGAAATAATCATCATAACCGATTTCTTCCATCTCTTCGATATCTCCGATACGGTATACATCGAAATGATAAAAAGGAAGTCTTCCCTCTTCATATACCTGTACAATGGTAAATGTCGGGCTGCTGACCGCTTCTGTGATTCCTAGTCCTCTGGCGATTCCCTGAGTAAACACTGTTTTCCCAACGCCAAGGTCTCCATTTAGGGTATAGATTTGTCCTGCTTTTGCCTGTTCTCCAAGTTTCTGTCCCAGTGCAAAGGTCTCTTCAGGACTGTTTGTTTCTATTGTCATTGTTTTCCTCTTTCTTTATTTCAGACGGATCTTCAGTTTTCTTGCATCCACATGTTTTTTCAGAAGTTCCATCAGCTTCGGATAATTTTTACCGACTGCTGCCTTGGGCCATACATATGCATCTGCCTTGTTGATATAGACATACAGACATAACTGACTGTCAATCACCTTTTCCACCTGAGCCCATTTCAGATGTCCGGTCTGCGCGTTCTGGATCGTGGTGATTCCGGTACTGTCTACTTTGTAAGTAAATGGTTTACGATACACTGGTGTTCTTTTGAATCCCTGATCCGCCTTGATCCAAAGTTTTCCCGGCATCAGGAGCAGGAAAAATACAGCAAAAAATATATAACACACGCTGAACATTCTTCCCACCCGGTTCCAGGTAAGCACACACAGTGGAATCATCGCAAGTCCTGCCAGAAGACTGAGCTTTCCACGCAGGGTCCGGTAGGTATGCTGCAGAAAGAAATCAAACAGATACTGTCTGCTCATCTGCACATTAAATTGTAATTTCACTTCTGTTCTCCTTTAATTTCTGATTTTTGCACATTATAGCATAGGAATCTTATTCCCACAAGAAAGGGTCTATTCCGGCATGGTAATTGTATGCTGTGTAACGCTGAATGTTGCTTTTCCATCGCTAGAAAATACGATTCCCTGCGACTTCAAATCCGTATAGATCAGTGTTGTCATCGCCTGTTTACCATCATTTGCAAATACTTCTATTGTATACTTATCCATCACAATCCTGAATTTGATCGTTTCTTTCTCATTTGCCACCTTCATACTGCGACTGCAAATCACATCTCTTACCAGACCGGAATACGTACGATCCACGGTAAATAATTCCTGGTATCTGTTATAGTACAGTTCCGTATAATTTTCATCATCGCAGGCAAGCAAAATGGAGAATCCTTCCAGATCCTCTTTTTTTACTTCTACCGTCATATCAAAACTTCTGCCTGTGATTCCGTCCAGTTCAGCAGACTGGTTTTCCAGGGTGACATTTTCATAGCTGTGCTCGCCGGTATAATAATTTTCAATCTCACGTACCGGAAGCTGTACCAGGCTGCCGTCTTCCACATGGAGTTCTCTCGGAATGGTCATAAGACCGGTCCAGTCCATATCTTCCGGAGTCATGAAATTATCCCAGCTCTGCAGCCATGCAATCATAACTCTTCTTCCATCGGTTGTTTCTACCGTCTGCGGTGCATAAAAATCCATACCATAGTCCACCTGTCTCGCATCGCCTCTGGTATAAGTCATCGTCTCTTTCTCATAATCTCCGGTAAAATAGATGGAATTGTTTCCATTATGAAACTCCAGTCCTTCTGCTCTCATAAACTGCGGAGATACGATCAGAACCTGACAGCCGTCAAGTGCAAAGAAATCCGGGCACTCCCACATTTTTCCATAGCGGTTTTTACACTGGTCGATCATTTTCTCGTAATTCCAATGGAGCGCATCTTCAGATGTAAATAGTGCCAGCTGACCGCTTCCATCCTCTGCCTTGCTTCCGATCAATGCATAGAAGCGTCCGTCTTCTTTCCAGATCTTCGGATCACGAAAATCCACCGGGGAGCTTCCTTCCGGCAGGCAGTCTGCGGTGATCACCGGGTTTTCTGCCACTTTTTCATAATTTTCGCCATCACCGATCGCAATGCTCTGTGTCTGGCGTACCATATGTGTGCCATCCTCCAGATCTTTTTCCAGAACACTGGTATACATCAGAATATGTTTTCCTTCATGTTCCACAGCTGTTCCGGAAAAACATCCCTGACCATCGTATTCCATATCCGGTGCCAGCGCACATGGAAGTTCTTCCCATTTGATAAAATCTTTTGTCCTGCAATGTCCCCAGTGCATCGGACCCCATTTATTTTCATATGGATAATACTGATAAAACAGATGATATTCCTCACCAAATCGGGAAAATCCGTTCGGATCGTTGCACCAGCCGGTTGTCGGCGTTACATGAAATGCCGGACGTTTATCCTCATCTCTCTCCTTCTTTTTCTTTGCCTCATATGCAATTGCTTTTGCTAATTTTTCGGATTGTTTATTCATTAATTAAACCTCTCTTTGCTGTCATTTTTTTATTCTTTGATTCATCATACAATTATCTTTATTTTATCTTGTCAGATGCGTTCCGTCCAGCTGTTTTTGTACCTGCTCAGTATCATCACAGTTACTGTTTTTCTATTGTATGTTTCAGATGACAGATCGTTTCTGTGTGAACTGTCTGTGCAAACTGATCGACACATACGCACCGCTCCACGCGATAGCCACGCTGTAAAAAGATTTCCAGATCCCTTGCAAGGCTGGTCGGTTTACAGGAAATATAAACCAGATTATCCACCTGGTATTCGATGATCTTCGGAAGAGCTTTCGGATGGATACCGTCCCGCGGCGGGTCAAGTACGATAAAATCCGGTTTTTCTTCAATCTCATCAAGCACCTTCAGCACATCACCGGCGATAAATTCGCAGTTTTTGATGCCGTTTCTCTCAGCATTTTCCCTGGCTGCCACAACGGCTTCTTCTACGATCTCCACACCAATCACTTTTTTCGCCACTGCTGCCAGGATCTGTGAAATCGTACCGGTTCCGCTGTAGAGATCAAAGACCGTCATGTCTCTGGTATCCCCAATATAGCTTCGTGCAGTTTCATACAACACTTCCGCGCCGAGAGAATTCGGCTGGAAGAAGGAGAACGGCGTGATCTTAAACTTCAGTCCCAGAAGATTTTCATAGAAATAATCTTGTCCATACAGTACTCTGGTCTCATCACTCTGTACAAGATCTGCCAGTGAATCGTTCAGAATATGCAGGATTCCCACGATCTTCCCTTCCAGAGAAAGCGCCATAAGACGTTCCACCAGTTCAGAAAGATCAGGATTCAGCTGCGTAGTCGTTACCAGATTGATCAGGATCTCCCCGGTCGTATTTCCCCGACGCAGCAGCAGATGCCTCAGATATCCCTCATGGCGCATCTTATGATAATAGGTAAATCCCTGTTTCTTACAGTAATCCAGCACACAGGTCAGAATCTTCGTCAGATCTTCATGTACCAACTTACAGTCGGATGCGGTCAGCACATCATAGGTACTTCCCTTTTTATGGAGTCCCAGTGTCAGCGGGCCGTCTTTTTCGGCATCTCCGAACGAGAATTCCATCTTATTGCGGTAACAGAATTCTGTAGGACTTCCCTTGATTCCCTCAAAAACATAATCCGGGTTTCCGTTTTCATCCACCTGCCCACCGTTTTTGATCGCTGTGTCCAGGAGTCTGCGGATCTGCTCCTGCTTCATCTCCAACTGGTGGCTGTAATCCATGGTCTGATACATGCATCCTCCACACTGCGGAAAGATGGAACAGACCGGTTTTCTCGTTTCAAGCGGTGATGGTTCTAACACTTCCAGAAGCCTTGCTTCTACTCTGCCGCCCCTTTTTTTATTGATCATAAAACGAACTTTTTGCCCAGGCATTCCATTTTTTACGATCACCGTCTGTCCGTCCACCACTACCTTTCCTTTATTCGGAAATTCTATCTGTTCAATGATTCCCTCATATACTTCGCCTTTTTTCATCTGCTGTCCTTTCTTCTTGTTTTTTCTGTCTGCAGCTTTTAACCGAAGAAAAGCTCCGGGGTCTCCTCCGAAGCTTTCCTGCCGTTTTGTGTATTCACATTTTAATTTTCTTCGTTATCTTCATCTTCAAAGTAATCGTCAAAATCATCATCGAAATCATCTTCAAAGTCTTCCAGATAATCCGGTGTGAAAAAACGGTACACTGCGTATGCAATACCTGCCACTGCCGCAACGGCACCTATAATTGCCAGTACCCACATTACTGTGTTTTTGCATTTTTCTTCTTCTTTTTCCTGCTTTTGCAGCAAGGCCATTAACTCGTCAAGTTTATTCATGTTAAACACCGTCCTTTCTCTAAAAGCATAGCTTCCAAAAACTAGTATTATTATACCACTATCCCTGTAATTTTACCACAAAAATTTATTCTGTTATTTTCTTTAATTTTGCAAAGGATGCAAACATTTTCTTTGTTCCGGCTTTATCAAAATCTACTGTAACCTCATAGTCCTTGCCCCCATCAACGATCGCCTGCACCGTTCCGGTTCCGAATTTGATATGGCGTACTGTGTCTCCCACACCATAAGCAAGTCCCTGTGATTTTTTAACTTCAAACTGTTTGGGGGAAAAGCTGGTCTTCTGGTAGGTCTGACGCATCTTTGCATAACTGCTGGATGGTTCCGGCATCTTTGTAATCCTTCGCGCTTTCGGCTCTCTTCCAAGTTCTACCAGTTCCCGTGGTATCTCCCGGATAAAACGGGATACCTTGTTATACTGTGTTTCTCCTCGGATCATACGTTGCTGTGCCGCACTCAACGTCAGTTCCTTCATTGCTCTTGTAATTCCCACGTAGCAGAGACGTCTTTCTTCTTCCATATCCTGCGGATCGTCTCCCACAATTGTCATATACCCCGGGAAAATACCATCTTCCATACCCGCCAGATAGACATTCGGAAATTCAAGACCTTTCGCGCTGTGCAGAGTCATCAAAAGTACGCGGTTATCACTCTCTTCCACCGAATCGATATCTGCTATCAGTGCCACTTCCTCCAGAAATCCGGACAGACTTGGATCTTCTGCCTCATCCTCGTAAGACGCTGCTTTGGATATCAACTCATCGATATTTTCGATACGTGCTTTTGCTTCATCCGTATCTTCTGCTTCAAGTTCTTTCACATAACCTGTCTCTTCAATCAGCTTTTCCAGCAACTCTTTTACCGACAGATACTCTATCTGGCTACGGAATTTCTGAATGAATTCCACGAACGGACGTACTTTTGCACTTCCACGACCAAGTGTCGGGATCTCTTCCGCCTGTCGAAGTGCCTGATAAAAACTGATACCATAAGCATCCGCATAATCCTGCACCTTTCCGAGAGTTGCCGCACCGATACCACGTTTTGGTACATTGATGATCCTTTTGACTGCTACATCGTCTTTCGCATTATCAATGGTCTTCATATAAGCGAGCAGATCCTTAATTTCTTTTCTCGCATAGAAGTTTACACCGCCTACGATCTTATACGGAATATTTGCAATCAGGAATTTTTCCTCAAACAAACGGGACTGGGCGTTGGTACGATACAAAATCGCACAGTCCTTGTAATCATAGATTCCTTCCCGGACTTTCTGGCTGATCGCACCTGCAATATATTCTGCTTCTTCATACCCATTCTGAAACTGACGGAAATGAATGGGAGCTCCTTCTTCATTTGCCGTCCATAAGGTCTTGTCTTTTCTCCCCTCATTATTTTTAATCACTTCGTTCGCCGCATTCAGAATATTCTGGGTAGAACGGTAATTCTGTTCCAGTTTGATGACTTTTGCCTGTGGAAATACTTTTTCGTATCCCAGAATGTTTCCGATATTGGCACCACGAAACTTGTAAATGGACTGATCATCGTCACCGACTACACAAAGATTTTTATATTTCTCTGCCAACAGACTTACAAATTTGAACTGGGCAGTATTGGTGTCCTGATACTCGTCTACCATGATATAACGGAACCGTTCCTGATAATAGTCAAGCACATCCGGGCATGACTGAAACAGTTCCACTGTTTTTACAATCAGATCATCAAAGTCCAGCGCGTTGTTCTGACGAAGCTGCTTCTGATACGCTTCATACACACGGGCAATCGTCTGCGCACCATAGCCGGAAGCAGTCGAAGCCTGCAGTTTATATTCTGCCGGAGATATCAGTTCGTCTTTGGCGGAAGAAATTGCTGCCATCAATGTTCGCTCTTTAAACTGCTTGGTATCGATGTTTAACCGCTTGCAGATCTCTTTGATTACTGTTTTCTGATCATCTGTATCGTAGATCGTAAAATTATTATCGTACCCCAGTCGATCGATATATCTGCGAAGCATCCGCACACAGCTGGAATGAAAGGTACTGACCCAGATACTTTCGGAACCAAATCCCACAATCTGATCCACTCTTTCCCGCATCTCCTGTGCTGCCTTATTAGTAAAAGTGATTGCCATAATATTCCACGGATTAATCCCTTTTTCTTCTATCAAATATGCGATTCGGTGTGTCAGGACACGGGTTTTTCCAGATCCGGCACCAGCAAGAATCAAAACCGGACCTTCGGTATGGAATACCGCTTCCTGCTGCATCGCATTCAAACTATCATATTTACTCATATTTTCCTCTCCATCTCTTACATGTATCTCGAAATATTTCCGGAAATACATTTTTTCGTACAGGTGTTCTTATCATATCATGCACCCGTTCGCAAGTCAATTGTTACCGGCCACTCCCGAAACAGTATCTCAGCTCTCTCGTTACCGATCCAATCACCGATAAGCTAGTTGCTTCTTGTGATCAGGAACGTTAAAAAAAAGATTTACAAATAGTATTAAAAACTATATAATGGGGTGGAAGAGGTGATATGATGACGATTGATACAAGTGATCTTTTAAACAGCATTCTTGGAAGCCTTTCCCGTATTGATTATATCAAACCGGAGGAGGTACCAAATATTCCTTTATATATGGATCAGGTAACCACCTTTATGGATGCACAGCTGGCTTCCTCCAAGCGCTATCCGGAGGATAAAATTCTTACGAAAACCATGATCAACAATTATGCAAAAAATGATCTGCTTCCTCCGCCACTGAAAAAGAAATACTCCAAAGAGCATCTTCTTGTGCTGGTGTTTATCTATTATTTTAAAAGTATTTTATCTATTACGGATATACAGGCACTCTTAAAGCCTATTACCGATACGTATTTTTCTTCCTCTGAGAACCTCTCTCTGGAAGATATTTATAATGAAGTTTTCCGCCTTGAAAAATCTCAGGTAGACATCCTGAAGGAAGATATTACCAATCGCTATCGGTTATCCCGCGAAACGTTTCAGGATGCCCCGGAAAAAGATCAGGAATTTCTGAAAACTTTTTCTTTTATCTGCCTTCTCAGTTTTGATGTATATGTGAAAAAGCAGTTAATTGAATCTCTGATCGACGATCTGCACCCGGATACTAAAGAAAAAAAGAAAAAATAGCATTAAAAATGCAGGATTCGATATTTCTTCGAATCCTGCATTTTTTGCTCGTGCCCGGGAAGATACCGAACAATTACATTTTTTCTTTATTCTTTCACTCCGAGACGAACCAGTGCTCTTTGCAGTTTTGCCTTGACGATCCGATATTCCTTATCGCTGAGACCGCCTTCTGCCAGTCTGGCTTCCGCACGTTTTCTGGCATCTTCCGCTCTCTCTGTATCTATATCTTCTTCCCACTCCCAGGTTGTTGCCAGCACATGGCAGGTTCCATTCATCACAGAAAGCATCCCGCCGATACAGGCTGCATTCTTCCTGCTGCCGTCTTCCAGTATAATATGGGCTTCTCCCATGCCAAGTGCCGTACAGTAATTGCAGTGTCTTGGCAAAATCGCAAGATCACCATTGATTGTCCGGCAGACAAGTCTTGCGACTTCTCCTTCATACAGCAGTCCGTCCGGTGTACCGATACGCAAAGGAAATGTGCTCATTCGTTACCCTCCTTTACTGGTTCTGTACTTTTGCTTTTTCAAACACCTCATCGATGTTTCCGGCAAACAGGAAGCAGCTCTCCGGAATCTCATCACACGCTCCGTCAAGGATCATGCGGAATCCACGCAATGTCTCTTTTAACGGTACATAAGTTCCCGCCATTCCGGTAAACTGTTCTGCAACCGAGAAGCTCTGCGACAGATAACGCTGTACTTTTCGTGCACGGTTAACCGTCTTTTTATCTTCTTCCGACAGTTCATCCATACCCATGATAGCTATAATATCCTGCAGTTCTTTGTAGCGCTGCAGTACTTGCTGTACTGCACGTGCAATTTCATAATGCTCTTTTCCCACAATCTCCGGTGCCAGGATACGGCTGGTAGAATCCAGTGGATCCACCGCCGGATAGATACCCTGACTGGCAATCTCTCTGGAAAGAACTGTAGTCGCATCCAGATGGGTAAATGTTGTTGCCGGCGCCGGGTCTGTCAGGTCATCCGCCGGCACATACACAGCCTGTACAGATGTGATGGATCCTTTTCTCGTCGAAGTGATTCGCTCCTGAAGTGCACCCATCTCTGTAGCAAGAGTTGGCTGGTAACCTACTGCAGACGGCATACGTCCGAGCAGGGCCGACACTTCCGAACCCGCCTGTGTAAACCGGAAGATGTTATCAATAAACAACAGTACATCCTGATTTTTCACATCACGAAAATACTCTGCCATCGTAAGACCGGACAGACCCACACGCATACGTGCTCCCGGTGGTTCATTCATCTGTCCGTACACCAGTGCTGTTTTATCAATAACACCGCTTTCTTTCATCTCATTATAAAGATCATTTCCTTCTCTTGTCCGCTCTCCTACACCGGTAAATACGGAAAGTCCTCCGTGAGCAGTTGCTACGTTGTGAATCAGTTCCATGATCAGAACCGTCTTTCCTACCCCGGCACCACCGAACAAACCGATCTTTCCACCTTTCGCATACGGACAGATCAGATCCACAACTTTAATTCCGGTTTCCAGAATCTCTGTTGCCGGAACCTGTTCTTCGTATTCCGGTGCATTTCTGTGGATCGGCCATTGTTCCTCTGTGATTACCGGACCCTGATCATCTACCGTCTCTCCCAGCAGATTAAACACTCTGCCAAGACAGGCTTCTCCGACAGGAACCGTAATCGGTTTTCCCGTATCCACCGCGGCAGTTCCACGAACCAGACCATCTGTCGATTTCATGGCAATGCAACGAACCGTATGATCTCCGGTCTGCTGCGCCACTTCCACGATCAGTTTTTCTCCATGATTGTCTATTTCTATGGCATTCAGGAGTGCAGGTAACTCCCCCTCCGGAAAGCGAATATCCAGAACCGGTCCGGTCACCTGTATTACTTTTCCAATGTGCTTTTCGCTCATCTACCAATCTCCTTACCTTATATTTTTCTTTCAGCTTCCTGCACCGTATGTCCGGCTACAGACATTCTGCACCTCCGACAATCTCCGTGATTTCCTGAGTAATGCCTGCTTGGCGTTCCCGGTTATAATACAAATTCAACTCATCGATCATATCCTGGGCATTACCGGTTGCTTTCTCCATAGCATTTCTTCGTGCTGCCAGTTCGCTTGCCACACTCTCACAGACACCACCGTAGATCAGACCTCCGAGATATTCCGGAACAATGGAGTTAAACACTTCCACTCCATTTGGTTCATACAAAATCAGATTACGAATTCTTTCTTTCTCATTATGTCCCTGTTCTTCTTTTGCAATGTCTATCAGTGGAAGTACCGGAACTGATTCCGGGTTCTGCGTCAGAATGGAAACAAATCGGGTATAACAAAGTTCCACATGACCAAATGTTCCCTGTCGAAATTCTTTGCACAGGATAGAAGCGATTTCAAAACAGTCAGCTACAGAAATATCCGCAATTTCTGCAAAAGCGTCTGTGACGTATTCCAGATTGTTGGATCTGACATATTCTACCGCCTTTTTTCCAATAGGAAGAACACTGACCATTTTCCCTTTTGCATCCTCCTCAAAACAGCGCAGTAAATTGGCATTATACCCACCTGCCAGTCCCCGGTCTCCTGCGATCAGGACATAACAGCATTTTTCCTGAACCGCTTCTTTCACATAAACAGAATAGAATTCTGTATTTCCTTTAGCTATTTCCTGTAATGTACGGTACAACTCCTGAAAATAAGGACGGCAGGTATCCGCCCGCTCCTTGGCCTTTCGCAGCTTGGAGGACGCCACAAGTTCCATAGCCTTGGTAATCTGCATGGTGCTTTCCACACTTTTTATCCGCAGTTTTACCGCTTTCATATTTGCAGCCATAGGTTCCTCCTTCTTTTTTTATTTATTTTTGAATTCTTGTATCCAAAAAGCTTTCTGTATAAGCTTCCAGAGCGCTTTTCAGTTTTTCTTCTGTTTCTTTTTCCAGTTTTCCGCTTTCCCGGATCACCTGCATCACTTCTGCTCCACGGGCATCCGTATCCAGCCATATATATAACCCTTCCTCATACAGTTCCACATCTTCTGTCACTACTTTGGACAGAATTCCTTTTGTGACCGCATAAAGAATCGCTACCTGCTTTTCTACCGACACCGGTGCATTCTGTTTCTGTTTTAAAACTTCTACAATCCGTGCTCCCTGTTCCAGACGCATTTTGGTATCTGCATCCAGATCAGAGCCAAACTGTGCAAAACTTTCCAGTTCTCTGTACTGGGAATAAATCAGTTTTAATGTACCGGCAACTTTCTTCATTGCCTTAATCTGCGCATTTCCTCCTACCCTGGAAACTGAAATACCCGGATTAACTGCCGGCATAACACCGGAATGGAACAGTTCTGATTCCAGGAATATCTGTCCATCCGTGATAGATATGACATTAGTCGGAATATAAGCTGAAATATCTCCTGCCTGAGTCTCAATGATCGGAAGTGCCGTCAGCGATCCTCCTCCATGTGCATCATCCAGTTTTGCCGCACGTTCCAGAAGCCTTGAATGAAGATAAAATACATCGCCCGGATAGGCTTCACGTCCCGGTGGGCGTCGAATCAGTAATGACAGTGCCCTGTATGCCACTGCATGCTTACTCAGATCATCGTAAATAATCAGGACATCTTTCCCCTGATACATAAAATATTCACCCATCGCACAGCCGGTATACGGTACGATATACTGCAGCGGACTTGCCTCCGATGCAGTAGCTGCAACCACTATAGTGTAATCCATAGCACCATTTTTCTCCAGATTTTCCACCAGAGAGGCTACGGTAGAACGCTTCTGTCCGATTGCCACATAAATACAGATCACATCTTTTCCTTTCTGATTCAGAATGGTATCGGTGGCTATGGTTGTCTTTCCTGTCTGGCGGTCACCGATGATCAGCTCACGCTGACCTCTTCCAATTGGAACCATTGAGTCAATTGCCTTGATACCGGTCTGCAACGGCTGACATACCCCCTGCCGTTCACAGATACCCGGCGCCTGACTTTCAATTGGCCGATACTCCGATGCACTGATCGGTCCCCCCGCATCGATTGGCTGTCCCAGCGCATTGACAACTCTGCCTATCAGAGTCTCACCTACCGGAACGGATACTACTTTTCCGGTTCGTTTTACCATCTGCTCCTCACTGATGGTTTCCCCCGAACCAAATAAAACAACAGATACACTGTTTTCTTCCAGGTTCTGTGCCATACCAAAGCTTCCGTCTTCAAACTCCAGCAGTTCCCCTGCCATACAGTTTGCAAGACCACTGACTCTGGCAATTCCATCACCTACCATCAGAACGGTACCTGTTTCATCCTGCCGGATCGCATTCTCATAATACTTGATCTGACTTCGGATGACTTTGGATATTTCTTCTGGTTTCAGTTGCATGTTTTCCTCCTACACTGTTGCATGATGAATCTTGTCGGAAATCTCCGAAATCCGGTTCTTCACCGTTCCGTCCAGCAATTTTCCATCCAGTTCTACCCGAACCCCTGCCAGTAACGCCGGATCGGTTTTCTGAATCAGGATAATCTCTTTTCCACTGATTTTTTTCAGTTTTTCTTTCAGGCGTTTCTGCTGCTCCTCCGACAGAGGACAGACACTGGTCACAACCGCCTCAGCGATATTATGATCTTCATAATATCTGCTTTTGAAAGCCTCGAAACAGCCGGAATATTCCCCGAGAAGATTTTTCTCACACATCAGTTTCATAAAATTCACCAAATATCGTTGCGCCTGACCTCCAAATGCCGCCTCGATCATCCCGTTTCTTTCCATCTGAGGAATCGAAGGTTCTGACAACAGTCGTTCATACTCCGGATTCTCCCGTAAAAGTGTGCGGATCTGTTCCATCTGCCCGAGAATCTCACCGGTCAGATTTTCCTCAGCTGCAAGGTCGTACAGACTGCCCCCATAGATTCTGGCGGTTTCTGTCATGATACTTCACCTACATTCGATATAAATTCGTCTATTAGCTTTTCATGGTCTTTTTCATTAATTTCACGTTCAATGACTTTTCCGGCAATCTCCACGGCCATATCGCCAATCTCGCCTTTCACTTCATTGACTGCTTTTTTCTTCTCCTGGGCAATCTCTTTTTCTGCTTTATTCTTCATTGCAAAGGTCTGATCCTGAGCCTCTTTTAAGATTTTTTCACTCTGGATCGCAGCAGTATTTCTTGCGCTGTCCAGAATCTCATTGGCCTTTTGTCTTGCGTCCTGCATATTTCGTTCATATTCTGCACGAATTGCCTCCGCTTTCGCTTTTGTCTCCTCTGCCTGTATGATTTCCGCATCTGCAGCCGCGCGTCGTTTTTCCAGTATCTCGTGTACCGGTTTGAACAAGAATCGTTTGATCAGATACATCTGAATAAAAAGATTGCAAATCTGTGCAACAAATGTCCAGGGGATAATTCCTACCAGTTCCTGAACCTGCATAATGTTATTCCTCCTAGTTTTCTTTTCGTTCTTATCCCAGGAATTTCATAAACATGCCAGGTGCCACAAAAATCAGAAGCAGACCGGTTACAAAACCATAGATACCCGTGGTCTCTGCAATTGCGCATCCAAGCAGCATGGTACTTGTAACATCGCCTTTACATTCCGGCTGCCGTCCGATTGCTTCCAGTGCTTTTGCCACTGCATTTCCTTCACCGATACCAGGACCAATACCCGCGATCAGCGAACATCCTGCGCCGATTGCACATCCTGCCAGTGCGATACCTTTTGCCAAAATCTGAAAATCCATATTATTTCCTCCTATAAGATTTACCTGAAAATTTCGCTACACATGTTTTCTTCTGTTTTTCCCTGTATCGTCCATCTATTCCTCTGCTGCATTCGCGATGTACATCACCGTCAACATACAGAAAATAAATGCCTGCATCACTCCGGAAAACCAGTCAAAATATACAGATAATACTGCGGGGATTCCCACATCCAGAACCGGGATCTGCGAAAGTACATTTCCCACTGCTCCCGGAATCAGTCCCAGCAATTTTCTACTTGCCAGAGCAAGTGCTCCATAAATCAGTGCATTGATTACAACCCCTGATAAAATATTACCGAAATGACGGCACGCCATACTGATCGGCGTTGCCAGTTCAGAAAGAATATTGAATGGAGTCATAACCGGAATCGGTGTGGTAAATCCTTTCAGATACCCTCCCACACCGTTTGTTTTTATCTTCTGCGCTGTGATCATCGTAAAAACCACAACTGCCCATGCAGCCTCTGTAGAAAGATCCGCTGTCGGACTGCGAAGTCCGATCAGACTGATCAGATTGGATACCACACTGGTTGCAAACAATGCTGAGACGAACGGAATCAGGTACCGGAACTTTTCTCCCATATTTCCCAGTACAAACTTATCCGCAGTCTCCACGATCCATTCGGCTGCCGCCTGTTTTTTTGAAATATTCCGTACCTTCAGTCCTCTGGTCAGCCAGAAGCATATTCCCGTGATCAGCGCCATGACGATCCAGCTGACAATCAGTGTCTCGCTGATCTGTAATTCTCCCAGAAGCGGTACATCGATCGGGGTCGTAAAAAAGACCTTTGCACCGGAGATATCAACCTCCATCCCTGTCTCTCACCTCCTTATTTTCCTTTCACTGCTCCCACCAGTTTGATTGCTGTTCCAGGAATCAGAAGTGGAAGGATTCCAGCTACAAACTGAAAACAGGGAAGAACAATTGTAAGAATCACCCACAGCATCTGCATCATGTTCCTCTGAGAATAACTGGCCTGAATCCATCGCTTTGCCGCTGCTTCCTCTGTCTCAGCTGCGGCTTTCTGCACTGCCATCCCCATCAGAAAAAAATTCAATACCGCAACCGCACCGCCGAAAAGCCCGCCAAGAATCACAGTATAATCAAACGGTACTTTCTCCGGAATCACAAGATGCAATGCCAGAAACACACACCACATCACTGCCACACCTGCTGCCGTATACACCATAACATGTTCTGTTTCTTTTCTTACGGCAGGCTGGATTCTTTCTTTTCTATTGTCCATATTGTCCTGTTCCCTTTCCTAAAGATGTCTGTTGAAAGATACTTTTGATTTTCTTTTTTCTTTTTCTGTCCGTTCCTGACGCATAACCACCGACCGGTAAAACTTCCACGCTGTCATGGCAGATCCTCCAAGGCCAAAGAAAAAGCCGATCAGATAGATCCAGCCACCCAATGACCAGCGGTTACTGCTCCACCAGCACAGCCCCAGACAAAGCAAAAGAGGTGTCACGAGAGACAGACTGAGCTGTGTCAGCATCGTAAGTTTTTCAATGATGTCTGTCCACTTTTTCATTTTCCCTTCCTTTCTGTGCATTTTTACAATAGTTATCTTTCCTTTTTGAAAATTTCTTGTTCACATTGTAACATATTTTTCGTGTCTCAGCAAACATTTTTGTGTATTGTTATTTTTTTCTCACTTTTTTCATTTTCTGTTCGTAAAATTTTTCTTATTTTATAAAATATTGGCAACTGTTTATAAAATTTTATATATTTCTGTAAATTCTGCGGATTTTTACTGTTATTTCTTTAACAGCAAAACACACAAAAAGATCCTGTGGCTTTGATTTTCCAACCACAGGATCTTTTCTTTCGTACTTTATTTTCTTTTTGTTCTTTATTCTTCTTTCTCTCCGATCCGGTTAAAAACCATCTCATATCCGTCATTTCCGTATGTCAGAGAGCGGTTCACACGGCTGATCGTTGCTGTGGATGCTCCGGTCTTCTCGGAAATCTCCAGATATGTTTTCTTCTGGCGCAGCATCCGTGCCACTTCAAATCTCTGAGAAAGTGATAACAGCTCGTTGATCGTACACACATCTTCAAAGAATGTATAACATTCTTCTTTATTTTCCAGACATAAAACAGCTTCAAACAAATGATCGACTGCCTCTGTATGTATTTTTTTACTCATGATTTTCTCCTTTACTACCCCATATTTTCATTGCGAACATAAAGTACCACCATTTCTTCTTCCGGGCACTTAATATGATACAATTTTAACACAATACAGCAAAAAAGCAAGGGGTTTTTCCTGTCTGGTGTTTTGACTTGCAAAGCGTCCCCTCCAATGATATGATTAAATAAATTGGGAAAAGGACGGGACTGTAATGAGAAAATGGCTGGAAAAACCTTATCATTCCCTGGACTATATGCTTCAGGATCGTTTCAAAGAAAAAGTTTATAAAATCACATTAAACGGAGGTATGTCCTGTCCTAACCGGGATGGTACACTGGGAAACCGTGGCTGTATCTTCTGCAGTGCCGGAGGTTCCGGTGACTTTGCGGCAGATCCTTCCCAGTCAGTTTCTGCGCAGATAGAGTCTCAGATGTCACTGATACAAAAAAAGCGCCCGGTACAGAAGTTCATTGCTTATTTTCAGGCATACACAAACACCTATGCACCGGTTTCATATCTTCGCCCGCTCTTTTTTGAAGCCATCCGTCATCCAGGTGTGGTAGCTCTCAGCATCGGTACCAGGCCAGACTGTCTGGGGGAAGATGTTCTCACACTTCTCTCAGAACTGAACACTATCAAACCGGTATGGGTAGAACTGGGACTTCAGACGATCCATGCCGATACTGCTGCCTATATCCGAAGAGGTTATCCACTCTCTACTTTTGAAGCCGCAGTAAAAAATCTGCATGCACGTAATCTTGAAGTCATCGTTCACACAATTCTCGGCCTTCCCGGGGAATCTTCGGAACAGATGCTTGAGACAATCAACTATCTGAATTGCCAGCCTATCCAGGGAATCAAATTGCAGTTGCTTCATGTGCTGAAAGGAACCGATCTTGCTGATGATTATCTTGCCGGAAAGTTTCAGACACTTTCCCGTGAAGAATACCTAGACCTTCTGATTTCCTGTCTGGAACATCTGTCCCCTGATCTTGTCATTCACCGTGTGACCGGTGACGGACCCAAAAATTTACTGATCGCACCTCTCTGGAGCAGTGCCAAACGTTCTGTACTCAACGACCTGCATCATATGATGAAAGTTCGAAACACCTGGCAGGGTCGACTTTATAAGGAGGATCTGTATGATTGAAAATACCTCTACACTTTATAAAATGATCATTTTATACATGCTGAAAAAAGTAACCTTCCCTCTTTCCAACAGCCAGATTACCAACTTTCTGCTGGATCATGAATATACCACATATTTTCATATTCAGCAGACGATCCATGATCTGATGGATACACATCTGATTCTGGAGCGAAAACAGGGAAACAGTATCTGCTATGAGATCACTCCGGAAGGTCAAAAAACACTTTCTTATTTTGAAAAGAATATGTCCGATTCCATCCGGCTGGAGGTGGACAGCTATATCCTGGAAAAAGGATATGAAATGCGGAATGAGAATTCTATTACCGCCGAATATTACCGCACACCGGAACAGGAGTATACCGTCCAGCTCGGTGTACTTGAAAAAAATGCACCGCTGATCCAATTAAAAATCACTGTTCCCACTGAAGAAATGGCAAAAAATCTCTGTCATAACTGGCCGAAAAGAAGTCAGGAAATCTATGCATCGGTGATGACATCTCTTTCCTGACTTGTTCTGTTCACTCCGTTCTTTTCTTTTATTCTTCTCTCTCCCGTAAATGTCGGAGTCTCTCTCCGGCCTGTTTTTCATAACCGATATCTGTTGGGTGATAAAAAACTTCCTCTTTGATCTCATCCGGCAGGTATTGCTGTTTCACATAATGTTCCGGGTAATCATGGGCATACAGATAACCAACACCATGCCCCAGTTTTGAGGATCCTTTATAATGAGCATCCTGCAGATGTGCCGGAACACTTGTCTTTTTCTTTTTCACGGAAGCCATCGCTGCAAAGACTGCTTCACAGGCAGTATTACTTTTCGGCGCAGTTGCCACATAGGTTACTGCTTCTGACAGAATGATCTGTGCTTCCGGCATTCCGATCCGTTCTACTGCCTGTGCTGCAGCTGTAGCAACGACAAGTGCCTGTGGATCTGCCATACCTACGTCTTCTGCCGCACAGATCATGATTCTTCTCGCAATAAATTTGATATCTTCTCCCGCATACAACATCTTCGCCAGATAATAGACAGCTGCATCCGGATCAGATCCCCGCATACTTTTAATAAATGCTGAGATGGTATCATAATGCTGATCTCCTGTCTTATCGTAACGCACTACTCGCTTCTGGATGCATTCCTGCGCTGTTTCAAGATCTACATGGATTTTTCCGTCTGCACTTCTCTCTGTAGTAAGAACGCCAAGTTCTATTGCATTCAATGCTGCCCTTGCATCTCCACCGGCAAGGTCAGCCAGAAAGTCCAGTGCCTCCTCACTGACTTCTGCATGATAACTGCCCAGTCCCTTAACCGGATCTGTAACAGCCCTGTCCAGAAGTTTTCGGATATCCTTTTTTTCCAATGATTTCAGTTCAAAAATAATGGAACGGGACAGCAACGCACCGTTTACCTCAAAATACGGATTTTCTGTGGTAGCACCAATCAGTACCAGTGTACCGTCTTCTACAAACGGCAACAGGTAATCCTGCTGTCCCTTATTAAACCGGTGGATCTCGTCTACGAACAGAATCGTCTTTTTCCCGTACATTCCAAGATGTTGTTGCGCTTCTTTTACCACTTCCTCCATATCTTTTTTTCCGGCTGTGGTCGCATTCAGCTGGGTAAATCTTGCGCTTGTCGTGTTGGCGATCACTTTCGCCAACGTGGTTTTTCCGGTTCCGGGAGGACCGTAAAAAATAACAGATCCCAGTTTGTCTGCCTTGATCGCACGGTACAGCAATTTGTCTTTGCCGATAATATGTTCCTGCCCAACCACTTCCTCCAGCGTCGTCGGCCGCATTCTCGATGCCAGCGGAGACTCATTTTCCAGCGTGGTTTCTTTCATATAATCAAATAAGTCCATCTTACGTCCTTTCTAATTCCTTTTGTTGCATCCGGCTGCACTTTCTTTTATCATAACAAACTTTTGTTCCTCTGTCATCTATTCCAGAACCATTTCTTCCACATTAACAAACACAAAACCCTGTTTCTGCAGATGATCCACAAGGGCAAATGCCGCATCCACGGAACTCCGATACCCGTCATGCATCAGGATCACATCTCCTTCTTCCACCTGTCCGGACAGACAGCTCAGTACCTGTTCCTTATTCTGCAGTTTCCAGTCCAGAGAATCCACATTCCAGAATACCGGGATCATATCCACCACCTTTTCCAGTTCCTGACTCCATGCCCCATACGGTGGGCGGATATACACGGGAGCTTTTCCTGTCCACTCCCGGATCAGCCGGTTTGTCTTTTCAATCTCTCTCGCCGCCTCTTTTATGCTCAGTTTGTTTAACTGCACATGATGATACGAATGATTGCCAATCAGATGTCCGTCTTTTACCAGCTCTTCTACCATTTTACGACGTCCTTCCATGTTCTCCCCCAGAAGAAAAAAGGTTGCCTGCACTCTCCGTTCCTTTAATCCTCTGGATAATTCCACCGTGTACTCACTTGGTCCGTCATCAAACGTCAGGGCAACTTTACGTGCTTCCTGCGGTTCCTCCACCAGTTCCTGTCCGCTCACCATTATCATCCTTTTTCCCTTCCAGGCAAGGAACAGATACAGCATCCCGATCACCACCAGCCCGCTCTTCTTCCAAAGATACTTCTGCATCTTATCGCTCCGGTCTTTCTCGTTATGTTACTTTATGTAAAAGAAGACAAAAAAAGACCGCCGCATCTTGCGACAGCCTTATCTTTTGTTTTTAATTAAGCCAGTTTGCTTTTACTTGTGGAACATCTATTTTTAAGGCTCCCTCGATAGTTTTGTATATTATAGGTATATTATTTTCTTAGCATAACCTGTCCTATTGTAAACGTTATATAATTTGCTGCACATTTAATAGGAAGAAAGAATATCCTAATTGAATAATTTATACCATGTGTCTGGTCCGATCACACCATCGGCAGGCAGCCCCTTTTCCTTCTGGAAGCTCTTAACGGATGCGGTCAGACCGGATCCAAAGGATGCGTCCATGGCTCCAAAGTAAAATCCCTTGGCTGATAAAATGAATTCCGCCAGATAGACAAATGTTCCGGATGCTCCTTTTTTGATGGTTGCTTTCTTGGCTGCCTTTTTGCAGCTGCCCAGGAAGTTCTTGTTAGACGGATCCAGCTTTGTACCGTATTTACGATTGACTACATCTTTCAAGATGCAGACTGCTGCCGCTCTGGATTTTGTTCCGTATTCTCCGTCCGTCTCCAACTTCTCACCAAGATATCTTTCCAGTGTCGCTCCATAACAGCTGTTGAGCCACTTCTGTCCTTTCTTTACATTGCTGTCCGGCAATGTTCCCGGTTTTGTGTTCGTTGCCGGCTTTTCTGTTGTTCCGCCGGCTTTGCTTCCTTCGGTCAGGTTGGTGGCCACATGGTGACCTTCACACAGTAAGATATCACCTTCAAGCAAGTAGTCTGGGCTGTCCAAGTATTTTCTATCGGTCAGGACGTCAAATCCGTGGTCATCACACTGCTTTCTCAGGTTTCGAGTTGTGCAGGATACTGAAATTTTCTGTAATTCTTCATTTTTCAGAAGAATTCCAGTCGCTCTGATGTTGGCAGAAACTCCGGAGCTGCAGTCTGCTTCACAGGCTACTGTGATCTGAGACGGATCGTAGTTGCTCGCTTTCAGGTGTTCCCAGTAGGTCAGTCTGTGTCCCTGACAGTAGCCGATCAGGTTGTTTCTTGCTGCTTTTCTGGCCTGATTCGCGATCTGTTTCCGCACAGTCGGATCAGGATGTCTCAATACGCATGTCCATGGCCGTGAGTACCATGGAATGATCGCCCATTCATCACCTTTCTGATCGCCCGGCTTTCCACCTGTGTATTTCCTATTTTCGTCGTGTCCGCAATTAGAAATCATACCGTTTTCCTCCGTCTTTTCCTTGTTCGCGTATTTTTTAATCCACTTCACGCAACACGCGTGCCGGGACTGGAAGATCTTATCCCCGACCTGGTTGTTATTGCTGGTATCTTTCTGATCCAGCAGAAGGGATGCATAGATTGTATCCGGTGTGTACGGTTTTTCTGCACGTTTGAAAATCCTCTGTACCGGCTTAATGCCTCCCAAGTGCTGAATCTCGCACCACATCATCTGGGACGGGATATCTGTTACTCCGTATGCTTCTGCATCTTTGAGGTATGCCTGCATCAATTCCTGGAATAATGCATCCTGACACTCTTTTCCTTTGGGGGTTGTGATAATCGCAATCAGGGCAGCTTTTTCTTTCGCTGTCGGATGCCATTTGGTTGTCTCCCAGTTGGCAGACAGTTTCTTTTCAATCCCGGCTGTATCCACTTTCCGGAACGCTGCCGGGTTCTGCTCCAGGATCATCTTACAGAGTCTTTTTGCCCGCTCACCGTAATTTCCTGCCCAACCGAGAGTGCATGTCTTTTCATTGGCTGTGTTCTTTCCAGGTGCTACATAGGACGCGTAGTTGCGTTTTCCGTAGGTCTGACCTCCTGTTTCAACACCACCGATGATATTTGTTAAGATGTCCAGATTCTTTTTATCCATATTCTTTCCTCCGTTCAAATGGAGGGTGATCACTCACCCTCATCATCCATTTCATCCTGATTTACTACTCTGTTGGCTGCCTGCAATCCTTTTACCAAGATGGTTGGCACGTTTACGCCCATCTCCACAAGGTTCTCGCAGATAGATCTTGCTTCGTTGACCAGTAGGGACGCCAGTACGAACCATCCAAGAAGTGTTGTCACGCCGAGATCCATTCCCAAAATACTTCCAAGTTCCGTGAAACCGGCAGTAATGCTGAACGATGCAATGATTAGCATCCAATACCCGAATTTTTTCATAATTCCCCACAGACCTGCTTTTGAACTTGTTTTTCCGGTCTTTTTCGATTTGATCCAACCGGTGATCCAATCGAAGACATTAAGTAACAAAAAAATTGCAAACAAGAACCAGTGAGGTCCCAGAACATAAGAAAGGACAGCTACTGCTGCCCCTAAGATTGCATTGTATGTATCAATTACTTTCATTTACGCCTCCTCTGCCAGAATGGCATTTTTCTCTTCTTCTGTGATCCAGCCTTTCGCCAGGGCTTTTTCAGCTACAGATTTATTTTTTGTTTTCGCATACAGTCTTTTGATTGTCTCGTACATAAACATATACCCTCCTTCTCACAGTCCCATAATTTCCATGGTCAGAGTGTCAACAGTGTCTTCCAGTGATGCGATTCTCTGTTCTGTCTTATCTGGGCGGATCAGAGATGCTCTGATAGCAGTTCCGGTTACCGGTACCTTATTTCCATCTTCGTCTTCTTTGTAGTCCACAGTCGTATCGTACAGTTTCTCTACGCTCTGCAGCTTAGTGTAACCAGAATGGATCATAAAAGGTTCTCCGGCAGAATCCAGGACTGTGATTTTCTTTGTATTCATCGCTTCGCTGAAAATCTCATCGTACTCTGCAATGGTCTTATCTGCGGTCAGGCTGATTGTCAGGCTATCTCCTGCTGCCTGAATGCCGTCTGCGATGATGCTCAATTCCTGTTCGTTACTTAATTTGATTTTTCCCATGATTTTTCTCCTTTTTTTGATTTATTGACTACTCTTTAATTGATGTGTTGGTCTATCTCTGATCATATATCTCCTTTCTGGGCTATACTCCACTTTGACGACACTCAGTGCTAACTTAGGTAGCAATGCAGGGGTTAGTGCCAAGTGTTTTTACAACTCTTTTATCTGTGAAGTACGAATAGAGGGAAATACTACTACTACATTTCCGAACTGGGGCGGTTATCGGTTAGGTATTCTTCCGGAAAAAGCAAGACCAAAACAGAACATTGTTGAATATCTGTATGAATCCTTTTACTTGGAAATTGGTACAGATGGAAGCGTCAACTTAAAAGTTTCTAATTCCATGCCAGCTAATATAAGTGTGTTCGGAAGTAAG
>NZ_JALFPR010000123.1:0-15622 GCF_022785585.1 Oliverpabstia sp.
AATGATGCCTCGCTGCAGTATGAACCGGAGACATCTATAGCCCTCGGATTTGGTTTCCGCTGTGGATTCCTCGGACTGCTGCATCTGGAGATCATCCAGGAACGTCTGGAGAGAGAATACAATCTGGATCTGGTGACAACAGCACCGGGTGTTATCTATAAAGTACACAAGACCAACGGTGAAGTAATGGATCTGACGAACCCGTCCAATCTGCCGGATCCGTCAACTATTGAATATATGGAAGAGCCGATGGTAAAAGCAGAGATCATGGTAACGACAGAATTCATCGGACCGATCATGGATCTTTGTCAGGAGCGGCGTGGACAGTATCAGGGAATGGAATATATGGAGACAACCAGAGCACTGCTGACGTATCATATGCCGTTGAATGAGATTATCTATGATTTCTTTGATGCATTAAAATCCCGTTCCAGAGGATATGCGTCTTTTGATTATGAGATGATCGGCTATGAGAGAAGCGAACTGGTAAAACTGGATATTCTGGTCAATAAAGAAGAAGTGGATGCACTTTCCTTTATTGTATTTGAGGGATCAGCTTATGAGCGCGGCAGAAAAATGTGCGAGAAACTGAAAGAAGAAATTCCGAGACAGTTGTTTGAGATTCCGATTCAGGCAGCGGTAGGCGGAAAAATCATTGCCAGAGAGACTGTTCGCGCAATGCGAAAAGATGTACTGGCAAAATGTTATGGTGGAGATATTTCCCGTAAGAAGAAACTTCTGGAAAAACAGAAGGAAGGAAAGAAACGAATGCGTCAGGTGGGAAATGTAGAAATCCCACAGAAAGCATTTATGAGTGTACTGAAGCTGGATGAGGATTAAAAACTATGAAACCTGCAGTAAGTATTATCGTTCCGGTTTATAATGGAGAAAAGACACTGGAACGATGCGTGGACAGTGTGTTGAAACAGGAATATAAAGATTTTGAACTGTTTCTGATCAATGACGGCAGCAGCGATAAAACCAGGGAAATCTGTGAACGGTACGCTGCTGCGGATGACAGGGTCCTGGTGATCCACAAGGAGAATTCCGGTGTGTCTGAGAGCAGAAATATGGCGATTGCTCAGGCACATGGGAAGTATCTGCAGTTTCTGGACTGTGATGACTGGATCACACCGGATGCGACGAAACTTCTGGTGAGGGCGGCAAAAGAGGAACAGGCGGATCTTGTGATTGCTGATTTCTACCGGGTGATCGGGGAGAGGCTGTCTCATAAAGGAGATATCGAAATCAATGGCGTGATGGATCAGGAAGCGTTTGTGGGCTGCATGATGGAAAAACCGGCAGATTTTTATTACGGTGTACTGTGGAACAAGCTGTACCGGCGGGATATTATCATGAAACATCACCTGCAGATGAATCCGGAGATCAGCTGGTGTGAGGATTTTATGTTTAATCTGGAGTATATCCGACATGCCAGAAGATTCTATGCATTGCATACACCGATTTATTATTATGTGAAGACGAAAGGTTCTCTGGCAAGCCAGGGAATGAATCTGTCGAAAACGATCAAGATGAAGCTGACGGTATTTACCTACTATAAGGATTTTTATAAAAATGTTCTGGATGAAGAGGAATACGAGAAAAACCGTCTGCAGGTATATCGTTTTCTGATCGATGCGGCGGGAGACGGGATGGTTGCACCGACGATTCTGCCAGGTTCTCAGAAGCTTGGGGAAGAGCGAAGCAGTCTGTACCTGGAAGCCGTAGAAGGAGAAGGAGTGTTGATGGATGAATACCGGAGCCGGAAACTTTTTGACAGGTATCTTGAACCGGTGGCAAGCCAGTTTGATCTTACTTTTCCGGAGATCCGTCTGCTTCTTTATCTCAGCCATCTGAAACAGCCGGTCAGCAGAAGAGAGTTAAGTGATTATACCAATATGACCAGAAAAAGTCTGTCGCTGCATCTGCAGAAGCTGATGGCAAAAGGGTATATCCGTATACAGGAAAGCAGAGAGAAAAAAACTCAGGATCGCAGAATCACCGTCTGGATGCTGCCGGAAGCCGCGCAGGTGGAAGAAGCACTTGTTAATGTACAGCGGGAGTACGATGAGACCTGCTACCAGAGTTTCAGTGAGGATGAACTGCTGCAATATGCATATCTGACGGAAAAAATCAAAAAGAATATGCAGAAGGTACTACAATAAATATGCAAAAAAACTGCGGCAGGATCAACGTTCTGCCTGCAGTTTTTTACGTTACAGGGAAAATTAACGAGCCAAAGTTGAGGAAGAGTAAGATGAAAAAAGAATTGGAATTATATTTACATATTCCGTTTTGTATCCGAAAATGTGAATACTGTGATTTCTTATCCGGACCTGCCGATGAGAAGAGCCGGCGGGTATATCTGGATGCCATGCTGCGGGAACTTGCAGCGGTGGGACCTCAGGCAAAAGAATATGAAGTTATATCTGTTTATATTGGCGGTGGTACGCCCTCTCTTCTTCCGGGGGACTGGATGGAGGAACTGATGGAGGTGGTAAGGGACACATATTGTCTGAAAAAAGATGCTGAGATCTCGATGGAAGCCAATCCGGGAACGCTGACAGCAATCAACCTTGCAGGATATCACAGAGCGGGAATCAACCGGCTGAGTCTTGGCTGTCAGTCTACAGACGATACGGAACTGAAACTGTTGGGACGGATTCATACCTGGGCACAGTTTCAGGAAAGTTTTCAAATGGCGAGAGAAGCGGGATTTGCCAATCTGAATGTGGATCTGATGTCCGGTCTGCCCAGACAGAATCTGACTTCCTGGGAGAAGAGTCTGGAGGTGATCGCAGGAATGGAACCGGAGCATATCTCGGCCTACAGCCTGATTATCGAAGAGGGAACCCCTTTTGCAGAGAAAAAACCGGAACTTCCTGACGAGGAGGAAGAACGGCGGATGTATGAGCGGACATGGGAGATTTTACAGTCATATGGATATCATCAGTATGAAATCTCTAATTATGCCAAAAAAGGAAAAGAATGCCGGCACAACCTGGGATACTGGACACGAAAAGAATATCTGGGATTTGGTGTGGGAAGTGCATCTCTGTTTCAAAATCAGCGGTTTACCAACCTGAGAGACATGAGGGTGTATGGGGCATTCAACGGCAATCCGGAATCGATCCGACGGGACCGGGAAACACTGACAGTAGGGGATCAGATGGAAGAAACCATGATTCTGGGCCTGAGGCTGCTTTGTGGTGTATCACGGAACGAATTCAGGAAAAATTTCGGAAGATCCGTAGAAGAAGTATACGGACCGGTGCTGGAAAAATACAGTAGGATGGGATTGTTGAAAATAGAAGGAGACAGGATCGCTCTGACAAGAGCCGGAATCAGTGTCAGCAATCCGATCATGGCAGATTTTCTGCTGGATGAATAAAGAGGCGGAAAATAAAAACGGCAGATTGACAGTGAATAAAAAATATCGTACAATTAAAAGAACATCTGTTCTGATGCATATGGAGAAACCATAGAAAATGTGCGGAGCAGGTTAAAGGGAACAGGATGTAAAGGAGCCAGATCGCTCCCGGAATCTACAGGTGTATGATTATGCGGAGCACATGGAAAACAAAAGGAGAAAAATACAATGGCAGTGCGTAAGACCGGAAAACAATATATAAAGATTCGTGGAGCCAATGAAAATAATCTGAAAAATCTGGATGTGGATATTCCGAGAGATGAATTTGTTGTTCTGACAGGATTGTCCGGATCAGGAAAAAGTTCACTGGCTTTTGATACCATCTATGCAGAAGGACAGCGGCGATATATGGAAAGTCTTTCTTCCTATGCCCGTCAGTTTCTGGGGCAGATGGAAAAACCGAACGTGGAAAGTATCGAGGGACTTTCACCGGCAATTTCTATTGATCAGAAGTCTACAAACAGAAACCCTCGTTCTACGGTGGGAACGGTGACGGAGATCTACGATTACTTTCGTCTGTTGTATGCGAGAATCGGTGTCCCGCATTGCCCGAAGTGTGGGAAGGTTATCGCAAAACAGTCGGTGGATCAGATGGTGGATCAGATCATGGAATTGCCGGAACGTACCAGGATCCAGCTGCTGGCACCGGTTGTGCGAGGAAGAAAAGGACGTCATGAAAAGGTACTGGATCAGGCAAAGCGAAGCGGTTATGTACGGGTGCAGATCGATGGCAATATGTACGAACTGTCTGAAGAGATAAAACTGGATAAGAATATCAAACATACGATTGCTGTCGTGGTGGACCGGCTTGCGGTAAAACCGGGGATAGAAAAGCGTCTGACGGATTCTGTTGAGAGTGTGCTGGCACTGGCGGACGGACTGCTGGTGGTAGATACGATGGATGGAAACTATCTGAACTTCAGCCAGAGTTTTTCCTGTCCGGACTGCGGGATCAGCATTGATGAGATTGAGCCGCGAAGTTTTTCTTTTAACAATCCGTTCGGAGCCTGTCCGGATTGTCTGGGGCTCGGATATAAGATGGAATTTGATGAGCGACTGATGATCCCGGATCCGTCGTTGTCCATCGAGGAAGGTGCGATTGCAGTACTCGGCTGGCAGTCCTGTGCAACAAAGGGAAGCTTTACCAGAGCGATTCTGGATGCGTTGTGTAAAGAATATCATTTTGATCTGTCCACGCCGTTTCAGGATTATCCGAAGGAGATCCACGATATTCTGATTCATGGAACCAATGGTCATGAAGTAAAAGTATACTACAAGGGCCAGCGCGGAGAAGGTGTGTACGATGTGGCCTTTGAAGGACTGATAAAAAATGTGGAGCGCAGATACCGGGAGACCGGTTCGGAAAGTTCCAAACAGGAATACGAGACTTTTATGCAGATCACGCCGTGCCGTACCTGCAAAGGCCAGCGTCTGAAACCGGAAGCACTGGCAGTGACAGTTGGAGAAAAAAATATTTCTCAGATCACAGAGATGTCTGTCGAGAATCTGAATCGGTTTATGAGTGAACTGGAACTTTCGAAGTCCCAGAAACTGATCGGAGAACAGGTATTAAAGGAAATCCGTGCCCGGCTTGGCTTCCTGGTAGATGTAGGACTGGATTATCTGACACTGGCTCGTGCGACAGGAACACTTTCGGGTGGGGAAGCACAGAGAATCCGTCTTGCCACACAGATCGGCTCCGGACTGGTGGGCGTAGCTTATATCCTGGATGAGCCGAGTATCGGACTGCATCAGAGAGATAACGATAAACTGTTAAAGACACTGTGCCATCTGCGCGATCTCGGTAATACATTGATTGTGGTGGAACATGACGAAGATACCATGCGTGCGGCAGACTGTATCGTGGATATCGGACCGGGAGCTGGGGAACACGGTGGACAACTGGTAGGAATCGGCACGGCAGAAGAACTGATGAAGAATGACAATTCTATTACAGGCGCTTATCTGAGTGGAAAGATTAAGATTCCGGTACCGGCCGAACGGAAAAAACCAACCGGCTGGCTGACGGTAAAAGGGGCAAAACAGAATAATCTGAAAAACATCGATGTGAAGTTTCCACTTGGTGTTTTTACCTGCGTGACCGGAGTATCCGGATCAGGAAAAAGTTCTCTGGTCAATGAGATACTGTATAAGAGCCTGGCAAAGAAACTGAACCGTGCAAGGACGATTCCGGGAGAACATAAAGAGATTCTCGGTATGGAACAGCTGGATAAAGTTATTAATATTGACCAGTCACCGATCGGAAGAACGCCGCGATCCAATCCGGCTACGTATACCGGTGTTTTTGACCAGATCAGAGATCTGTTTGCGGCAACCGCAGATGCGAAAGCCAGAGGGTATAAAAAGGGAAGATTCAGTTTTAATGTAAAAGGAGGACGGTGTGAGGCATGCAGCGGTGACGGTATCATCAAGATCGAGATGCACTTTTTGCCGGATGTTTATGTTCCTTGTGAAGTCTGCCAGGGAAAACGTTATAACCGGGAGACACTGGAAGTGAAATATAAAGGAAAAAGCATCTATGATGTGCTGAATATGACGGTGGAAGAAGCTGTGAAGTTCTTCGAAAATGTCCCGTCTATCCGAAGAAAGATCGAGACGCTTTATGATGTCGGACTCTCGTATATTCGTCTTGGACAGCCATCCACGACACTTTCCGGCGGAGAAGCGCAGCGGGTGAAGCTGGCCACGGAGTTATCGAGACGAAGTACCGGAAAGACGATCTATATTCTGGATGAGCCGACTACCGGGCTGCATTTTGCAGATGTGCACAAGCTGATAGAGATTCTGCAGCGTCTGTCAGAAGGAGGCAATACGGTTGTGGTTATCGAACATAACCTGGATGTGATCAAAACAGCGGATTATATTATTGATATCGGACCGGAAGGCGGAGACCGGGGAGGTACGGTGATTGCGAAGGGAACACCGGAAGAAATAGCAAAAAGTCCGATCTCATATACCGGAAAGTATGTCGAAAAATACCTCTAAAAAAAACTTTTCATTTCAATAGGAATTGATTATAATAAACTGAAAGCCTGTTACAGGGAACGAAAAGGGCGACCATGCAGGATTCGCCGAGGGAGAACAGGCAGTGTACAAGAAAGGGGATTATTATGGCAGCAGCAGATATTGGAATTGATCTGGGTACTTCAAGTATTCTGGTTTATACAAAAGGAAAAGGAATCGTCTTAAAAGAGCCTTCCGTAGTAGCGTATGATAAGGATGCAGACAAGGTCAAAGCCATCGGGGAGGAAGCACGTCAGATGATCGGAAGAACACCGGGAAATATCATGGCAATCCGTCCGCTGCGGCAGGGTGTGATTTCCGATTATACGATCACAGAGAAGATGCTGAAACATTTTATACAAAAAGCAATGGGAAGAAAGGCGTTTCGCAAGCCAAGGATCAGCATCTGTGTGCCAAGCGGCGTGACAGAAGTGGAACGTAAAGCTGTGGAAGAAGCTACTTACCAGGCGGGAGCGAGAGAAGTATATATCATTGAGGAACCCATTGCAGCAGCAATCGGTTCCGGTATTGATATTACCAAGCCGTTTGGCAATATGGTTGTCGATATCGGTGGAGGAACCACAGATATTGCGGTAATTTCCCTTGGGGGTGTGGTGGTTTCCGCATCTATCAAGGTAGCGGGCAATGATTTTGATGAAGCAATCATCCGCCATGTCCGAAAGGCACACAATCTGTTTATCGGAGAGCAGACTGCAGAAGCCATAAAGATGAAGATCGGAACAGTGTGCAAGCGGCCGCAGGCAGAGACGATGGAAGTGAAGGGAAGAAATGTGATCACCGGTCTTCCGAAGACTGTCACCGTTACATCAGAGGAGGTACGGGAGGCATTGCAGGAGTGCACCACAAAAATTGTGGAAGCAGTGCACAGTGTACTGGAGAAGACGCCACCGGAACTGGCTGCGGATATTGTGGATCGGGGAATTGTCCTGACCGGAGGCGGAGCACTTCTGGACGGATTTGAAGAGGTGATCAGCCAGAGAACGGGAATTAACACCATGACAGCAGAGAATCCGGCGTGTGTGGTAGCCGAAGGAACCGGACGGTATGCGGAAGTAATGGAAGAGTTAGGAAAATAAAGCATGTCACAGGATACAATCGAAGGGTATGTGGATCATATCATATTTCGAAATGAAGATAATGGATATACAGTGTTGAATCTGATTGTAAAAGGATCGGAAGTGACCTGTGTGGGGACATTTGAATATGTAGGCGAGGGGGAACTTCTTGAACTTCATGGTTTCTATGTGGAACATGCCACATATGGACAGCAGTTTAAAATGGAGTCTTATGAAACGAAACTTCCGGAAGATTCCATCGCTATGGAACGATATCTCGGCTCCGGCGCTATCAAAGGCGTGGGAGCCGCTTTAGCTGCAAGAATTGTGCGAAAGTTTAAAGACGATACTTTGCGGATCATTGATGAGGAACCGGAACGTCTTGCAGAAGTAAAGGGAATCAGTGAAAAAAAAGCCAGAGAGATCGCAGAGCAGGTGGCAGAAAAATCAGAGATGCGAAGTGCAATGATGTTTCTGCAACAATATGGTATTTCCGTCAGTCTCGGTGTGAAGATCTATGGAAAATATGGTTCCCGTGTCTATACGGTATTGAAGGAGAATCCATATCAGCTGGCAGAAGATATCCAGGGAATCGGTTTCCGGATTGCAGATGAGATTGCCGGAAGAATCGGGATCCATACCGATTCCGATTATCGGATCAGAAGTGGTCTGTTTTATACGCTGACGCTGGCAGCTCAGGACGGGCATGTTTATCTGCCGGAACGAATACTTCTGGCAAAGGCTTCGGAGCTTCTTGGAGTGGAGCCACAGCATATGGAAAAACATATTATGGATCTTGCCATTGAGCGGAAAGTGGTAATAAAAGAAATTCCGGTGGAAGGCGCAGTTAATGAAAATGGAGAACCGGAGACGGAACGGATCGTTTATGGCAGCCAGTACTATTATCTGGAACTGGATACGGCGCGACGGTTGTGTGAATTGAATATTCAATCGGAAGAAAATGAAGAAACGATTCGGAAACGGCTGGCAAACATTGAAAAGAAAAATGAGCTGGAACTGGATGAACTGCAGAGAGATGCAGTGGTTGAGGCAGTGAAAAATGGGCTTCTGATTATCACCGGAGGTCCTGGTACCGGAAAAACCACGACGATCAATGCCATTATTCAGTATTTTGAGATGGAAGGCATGGATATTTTTCTTGCGGCACCTACGGGAAGAGCGGCAAAACGAATGACGGAGACAACCGGCTATCAGGCATCTACGATTCACCGACTTCTGGAACTGTCGGGAATGATGGACGATTCATCTGCAGCAGTACATTTTGAAAGAAACGAGGAGAATCCGCTGGAGGCAGATGTGATCATTATCGATGAGATGTCGATGGTGGATATTTCCCTGATGCATGCACTGCTTCGTGCCGTACAGGTGGGAACCAGACTGATTCTTGTGGGTGATGTCAATCAGCTGCCAAGTGTGGGACCGGGAAGGGTTTTAAAAGATGTGATCGATTCCCGGTGCTTCAGGGTAGTGAAACTGAATAAAATTTTCCGACAGGCAACGGAGAGTGATATTGTCATGAATGCTCATAAGATCAACCGTGGAGAAACCGTAAAAATCGATAACAAAAGCAAAGACTTTTTCTTTTTGAAGAGGTATGATGCAGATGTGATCGTAGCCGGTATCGTATATCTGGTACAGAAAAAACTGCCACCATATGTGAAAGCAAAATCTCTGGATATTCAAGTTCTCACACCGATGCGGAAGGGGCTTCTCGGAGTGGAAAGATTAAACGAGGTTCTGCAAAAATATCTGAATCCGCAGGATGCGAAAAAGAAAGAAAAAGAAACCGGAAAAGGACTGTTTCGAGAGGGCGATAAAGTCATGCAGATCCGGAATAACTACCAGCTGGAGTGGGAAATCCGTGGGAAGTACGGTATCGCTGTGGATAAAGGAGTCGGTGTTTTCAATGGTGATATGGGTATCATAGAAGAAATCAATACCTTTGCAGAGACATTGACGGTTGTTTTTGAAGAAAACCGGTATGTGGAGTATTCTTTTAAACAGCTGGATGAACTGGAACTTGCTTATGCAGTCACAATACATAAATCTCAGGGAAGTGAATATCCGGCAGTGATTCTGCCACTTCTCGGGGGTCCAAGGATGCTGATGAGCAGAAATCTTCTGTATACGGCCGTTACAAGAGCACGTACCTGCGTGACGATCCTTGGGAGTGAAGTGACTTTTGAAGAGATGATCCGAAACAAACAGGAAAAGGAACGGTATACCAGCCTGTGTCAGCGGATCGAGGAAATGAATGAACAGTAAAAAATTATTGGACTGGCTGTATCCGAGGCGGTGTGCATTCTGTGATGAGGTGCTTGGAAGCATGGAAAAATACCTGTGTCACAGCTGCCGGCGCAGGATGCCGAAACCGATCGGGGAGCCAAATTGTAAAAAATGCGGGAAACCGCTGCTTCGGGAAGAACAGGAATACTGTTATGACTGCAACCGGCAGGAGCCATCATTTACCCGGGCAAAAGGGTTGTTCCTTTATGAAGATCCACTGAAAGAATCTCTGATGGGACTGAAATTCAGAGAACGGAAAGAATACGGCATTTTTCTCGGGAGACTGATGGGATTATACGGAGCGGATTTTATCCGACAGGTACATCCACAGGTGATCTTTCCGGTTCCCATTCACAGAAAAAAGAAAAGTGTGCGAGGCTATAATCAGGCAGAAGTCCTTGCACGGGAAATCAGCAGAGGGTTTTCCATACCCCTTCGTACCGATCTGGTACTGCGGAAAAAATCCACAAAAGCACAGAAAGAGCTGAGTAGAAAAGAGAGAAAAAAGAATATGGAACGGGCATTTGTTGTAAAAAAAGAGGCAGGAATGTATCGGGATATTCTTCTTGTAGATGATATTTACACCACAGGAAGTACAGCGAACGCAATTGCCGGAAAATTGAAGGCAGTTGGGGTGAAAAATGTTTATGTTCTGACATTGTGTATCGGTAAAGGAATTTAAAAAGTCCCTTTTAATGCACGGAAAGATATGGTAAAATAAATCATGTATGATTTTGTCCAAAAGGCATAGAAAAGAATCAGAGATAACGGAAAACAGTTGAAACGGTCAGGTGAGGACACATGCTGAAGGAAGAAAAGATTCGTCTGATGACGAAGCTGGCAAGATATGAAAGCGGAGAAGGGAAAGAAGAACTGCGGATTGCCCGGTATTATCGCAGTGATTATATCGGTCTGGCACTGTTTCGCAATTTTTTCCTGGCAAGTATCGGATATCTGGTGATTTTGTTACTTGTGGGAGCTTATTTTGCAGAATTTCTTGCTGAGCATCTACATACTCTGAATGTAACCTGGATCGGTATGATGATCGTTGGCGGATATCTGGTGACGATTGGTGTGTATTCGGTGGTTACTTACACGCTGCATACGATCCGGTACGGAAGAGCCCAAAAAGGAGCAGCCGCTTATGAACGGAGGCTCAGGGAGCTGGAAGCACTGTACGAAGAGGAATAAGAATAAACAGGAGGACAGCAGGATGGAAAATGCTTTGCTGGAATTGAAGGGAAAACTGAAAATGTTATATGCCAGTTATGGAAGCTATCTGCTGGTACTGTTTAAGTTTCTCCTGGCATTTCTTGTATTTGAAGAAATCAACAGGCTGCTGCCATATGTGGAAGGACTCGATCAGATTTTTGTGGTGTTACTTGCTTCATTGATCTGTTCTATCATGCCGTGGAATCTGATGGTGTTTTTGGGAATGGGACTGATCGTTGGTCAGTGTTATGGTATTGGCATAGAGATTGCAGGATTTGCACTGGCGCTGATCGTGATTATGGTGATTCTGTATCTGCGCTTTACACCCCAGGATGCGTTGGTATTACTTTTGACACCGGTAGCATTTTCTTTTGGTGTGCCGTGTCTGATCCCTATCGGTTACGGCCTGACCAGAACACCTTCGTCTGCAATAAGTGCAGGCTTTGGTGTGATTTTATATTATTTTATGGAACTTGTTTCTGACAATGCTTCGGTTCTGACCGGGGCAGACAAAGAAGAAAAGATACAGAATCTCCAGTTTCTTTCGGACGGACTGATGAAAAATCAGGAGATGATGGTTACGATTATTGCATTTGTTACTGTTCTGGTGATCGTCTATGTGGTACGCAGACTGGAAGTGGAATATGCCTGGCATATTGCGGTTTTTGGCGGCGGTATTGCATATATGATCATTATGGCTGCCGGAGGAATTTTTCTTGAGGCAACGATTCCGGTGGTACCACTGGTGGCAGGAACGATGGTCAGTGTGTTTGTCGGGGAGATTCTGGAATTCTTTTTCTTTCATGTGGATTATAAGCGGACAGAACGCCTGCAGTTTGAAGATGATGAATATTACTATTATGTAAAAGCAGTACCAAAGATAAAAGATATGAAAAAAAGCAGTGGACGGAAACCGGAAGAAGTACCGGTGGATTCCGCTGTTATAAGAAACCGGGAAAGGGAGTGAATCAGTGGGAAATGTTATAGAATTTATCAAATATCATCTGCGTATGACAAAGTTTTCACTGCCGTCTTCTATTAGAATTATTGATATCGTACAGATTCTGCTGATTGCGATTTTTGTATATTATCTGATGGTATGGATCAAGAATACCAGAGCGTATACACTGTTAAAAGGTGTTCTGATTGTCAGTGTTTTTCTGATTATTGCAGCTATTTTACGGATGGATACGATTTTATGGATCTGTCAACAGCTGAGTGTGGTTGCGATCACCGGCGTGCTGGTCATTTTCCAGCCGGAGCTTCGCCGTGCACTGGAGCAGCTGGGAGAAAAAAAGATGTTGTCAAATCTGATTCCTTTTGACAGCAGCAAGCAGATGGATGAGCGTATCACGGACCGGACAATCGGTGAACTGATCCATGCAGCATATGCAATGGGGGAAGTAAAGACCGGTGCGCTGATCGTTGTGGAACAGAACATTATTCTTCAGGAGTATGAGAAGACCGGAATCGCCATGGATTCGCTGATCAGCAGTCAGCTGCTGATTAATATTTTCGAACACAATACACCGCTTCATGACGGAGCTGTGATTGTGAGAAATAACCGGATCGTATCGGCAACCTGCTATCTGCCACTGTCAGATAATCTGGAACTGAATAAAAGTCTGGGAACCCGTCACCGTGCCGGTGTGGGAATCAGTGAAGTCAGTGATGCACTGACAATTATTGTTTCTGAAGAGACCGGAAAGGTTTCTTATACGTACGGCGGTAAGATTGTAATCGGTGTGACACCGGGAGCACTCAGAGAACGCCTGAACAGTATGAAGACACGCAAAGACCATAAAGAAACAACAGGTCTTGCCAGAATATGGAAAGGACGGGCAAAACATGAAGAAAAAACTGGCAAATAATCTCAGCCTGAAGATCATTTCCGTTTTGATTGCCTGCGTGATCTGGATCCTCGTTTCAGGAACAATCGATCCGGTAAGAACCAACGTACGGTATTCCGGAATAAAGGTAGAAGTGAAAAATGACGGATATATCTATGATGCCGGAAAATCCTATCAGATCGCAGATGAATATCAGACGGTAACGGTCTATGTGACCGGAAAAAAATCAGTGGTTGAGGGAAGAACGGATATTGCGGTGGAGGCGGATCTGACACAGATCGTTAATATGGATACCAATCCGGCGTATGTACCGGTTACACTGAAGTCTGTCAGCGGAATCTCCGAAGAAGATGTGACCATTATTCCGAAGACGATACCGGTAACCATCGAGGATACCGCCACGAAGGAATTCCTGATCATCGGTATGGCTACAGGAACACCGGCAAACGGTTATGTAGTAGGAGAATGCAGTACAGATCCGGAGAAGATCCAGATTCAGGGTCCGGAATCAGTGGTAAATAAAATTAAGAGCGTGGTAGCTACAGTGGAGGCAGACGGGTTGTCATCAGATGCTACGAAAAAAGCGAAAATCACACTGATCGATCAGAATGGCGAACCGATGTCGGAAGAATATCTGCAGTTTTTTAATATCAGTGATGATCATTATGTAAATGTGTCTATGAAATTATGGCGGGTAAAAGATAACGTAAAGATCAAGGCGAATTACAGCGGTACTCCGGCAAAAGGATACCAGGTGGATAAGATTACTACAACGCCGGAGACGATTTCAATCGCCGGAAGTGAAGAAGCATTAAAAAAACTGGAGGACAATGGAAATACTCTGGAGATTCCTGGTGAACTGATCAATGTGGATGGTATCAATTCCGATCTGGAAGCAAATGTAAAACTCAGCGCATTGCTCACAGAGGAAGAGGAACTGAAGATTCCGGAAGAAGTAGGACAGTCTGTAGCTGTGAAAGTCAGTATCCTTCCATATGGCAGCCGGGAATACGACCTGAAAGCAGATGCAATTCAGGTACAGGGACTGAGTTCCGATCTGAGAGTAAGTTATAATAAAGAAAAGATTTCTATCCGTGTCAAAGGAACGGAAGCAAATCTGAATGCGCTGAAGGTGGAAGATATCAAAGCGGTTATTGATCTGACGGGAAAAACAGCAGGGGAATATACACTTCCGGTTACCATAACATTGCCGGAGGGTTATGAACAGGTAGAAGAGGTACAGGCTACCGTACAGCTGAATCAGGCAGAAAAAACAAGTGAGTAGAGGAAGTTTGAGATGGTAAGTAAGAAAGTTACAATAAAGAATCCTACCGGACTGCATCTGCGTCCGGCAGGAGAATTATGTAAGACAGCGATGCAGTTTAAAGCAAAGATCACATTCTCTTTTGAAGGAGGCACTTCTAATGCAAAAAGTGTATTGAGTGTACTTGGAGCCTGTGTCAAAAGCGGAGATGAGATTGAACTGATCTGCGAGGGTGAGGACGAAGAAGAAGCACTGAAAAAAATGGTGGAAGCCATAGAAGCAGGACTGGGCGAATAAAGATGAAAACAGAAGAAAAAGTAAAATGTCCCTATGAGAAAAAATGTGGCGGTTGTAAATACCAGGGAATCCCATATGAAAAACAGTTGAAAGAAAAAGAGAAGAAAGTACGAAAACTGTTAAAGGACTATGGAAAACCGGAGCCGATCCTTGGTATGGAAGATCCCTATTATTACCGGAACAAAGTCCATGCTACTTATAAGCATATGAGAAACGGTGATATTGCAGTGGGAAGATACGAAGAAAGCAGTCACCGACTGGTTCCCATCGAATCTTGCCAGATCGAAGATCAGAAAGCCGATGAAGTGATCCAGACCATCCGCAAACTGGCAAAATCCTTTAAGATCAAGATTTTTAACGAGGACAGCGGTTACGGTCTTCTTCGCCATGTACTGATCCGTACAGGAAGAAAGACAGGGGAGATGCTGGTAGTTCTGGTAGTTGCTTCTCCGGTATTTCCTTCCAAGAATAACTTTGTGAAGGCTCTCAGAAAAGAGCATCCGGAGATCACATCCATCGTGCTCAATATCAATGACAAGAAGACCAGTATGATCCTGGGAGAACGAAATATCGTCTTATATGGAAAAGGATATATTCAGGATGAACTCTGTGGCTATACCTTCCGGATTTCACCACATTCCTTCTATCAGGTCAATCCGGTGCAGACAGAACGGTTATACAAGAAAGCGATCCGACTGGCAGACCTGAAGGGAAAAGAGAAAGTTCTGGATGCCTACTGCGGTATCGGAACCATCGGCATGATCGCTTCCAAACAGGCAAAAGAAGTGATTGGTGTGGAGTTAAACCGTGATGCGGTCAGGGATGCCATCGGCAATGCTAAGGGGAATGGTGTGAAAAACATTCGTTTTTATCAGGCAGATGCGGGAGCCTTCATGGTCTCCATGGCAGAACAGGGTGAAAAGATGGACGTAGTCTTCATGGATCCTCCGAGAGCCGGAAGCGACGAAGCATTTCTTCAGTCTGTTATAAAACTGGCACCAAAGAAAGTCGTTTATATTTCCTGCAATCCGGAAACTCTGGCAAGAGACCTTGGATATCTTACAAAGAAAAAATACAAAGTAACTAAGATCTGCCCGGTGGACATGTTCCCGTTCACAGATCACTGCGAGGTGATTACCTGTCTGCAGAGGGTGGAATCATA
>NZ_JALFPR010000124.1:0-11605 GCF_022785585.1 Oliverpabstia sp.
TACGAAGGAATCTATCAGGAAGGCAACCCGAACTCCGATGCACAGGGATTTCGGAAAGATACCCTGGATCTGGTCAAAGAACTGCAGGTTCCGATCGTTCGTTATCCGGGCGGTAACTTCGTATCCGGCTTCCGCTGGGAAGACAGTGTAGGACCAAAAGACAAACGTCCATCCAGACCGGAACTGGCCTGGGGGGTGATCGAAACCAACCAGTTCGGACTGAACGAATTCGCAGACTGGTCCAAAAAGGCAGGCAGTGATATCATGATGGCTGTCAATCTGGGAACCCGCGGACCGGAAGATGCCAAGAATCTTCTGGAATACTGTAACTTCAAAGGCGGCACTTACTACAGTGATCTGCGAAAAGAACACGGTTACAAAGATCCGCACGATATCAAAGTATGGTGCCTGGGAAATGAAATGGATGGTCCGTGGCAGATGGGCCATAAAACGGCTACAGAATACGGAAGAATCGCAGCTGAGACTTCCCGTCTGATGAAATTCATGGATCCTACGATCGAGACCGTAGCCTGCGGAAGCTCCAATCTGGATATGCCAACCTTCGGTTCCTGGGAATACACCGTTCTGGATGAGGCTTATGATGAGGTTGATTATATGTCCCTGCATCAGTACTATGGAAACCGTGATGGCGATACCCCTGATTTTCTGGCAAGTTCCAAAGGAATGGATGATTTTATCTCAGGTGTCGTAAGTATCTGCGATGCTGTCAAAGCAAAGAAACACGGCAAAAAGAATATTAACCTGTCCTTCGATGAGTGGAATGTCTGGTATCACAGCAATGAAGCAGATGAAAAACTGGAAAAATGGATCCAGGCACCCCATCAGCTGGAAGATATCTACAATTTTGAAGATGCCCTGTTAGTCGGAAGTATGCTGATCACACTTCTTCGCCATGCAGACCGTGTAAAAATTGCCTGCCTGGCACAGCTGGTCAATGTTATCGCACCGATCATGACTTCTGACACCGGTGCATGGAGACAGACTATTTTCTATCCGTATTTCCACGCAAGTGTATACGGAAGAGGTACTGTTCTGAACACCCAGGTACACACCCCGGTATATGAAAGCAAAACTTACGGAGAAGCTCCGTATCTGGATTCTGTATGCATCTGGAACGAGGAAGAAGATACTTTGACAATCTTTGCTGTGAATAAGAGCCTGGAAGAAGATATGGAAGTCAGCTGTGACCTGAGACAGTTTGAAGGTTACAAAGTAGCTGAACATATCGTTCTGACCAACGATGATCTGAAAGCGGTTAATACAGAAGCCGCTCCGAACACAGTAGCTCCGAC
The DNA here is from genome assembly GCF_022785585.1 of Oliverpabstia sp. Taxonomy (NCBI): domain Bacteria; kingdom Bacillati; phylum Bacillota; class Clostridia; order Lachnospirales; family Lachnospiraceae; genus Oliverpabstia; species Oliverpabstia sp. The sequence continues at coordinate 1,314 of NZ_JALFPR010000124.1, forward strand.
ACTCTCTTCTGCTACCAAACTGGAAAATGGCAAATTACAGACCGTCTTTGGGAAACACAGCTGGAATGTAATTCGACTGAGTAAATAATTTCTTTCAAAAATGCTCCTGGAATCCCAGGAGCATTTTTGATAACTGTTCTGTAACTATTCAAAGTTCTTGTTATTCTTTTATTCTAACGGTTCCTCATAGAATCTTCCCGCGATTCCCTCGGATTTGATAATGTTGATAAATGCTTCCGGATCCAGGCTGTGAACCAGTGCAGTCACTTCTTTCACCTCATCTTCTCCAAGTACTGTGTACAGCATGTCTTTGTCCTCTTTCAGATAGCAGCCCTGAACGGCAAGATGTGTGATTCCATGCCTGGTACATTCCATAATCTTCTGCTCCAGCATTGCTCCGTGACGGGTGACAATGAACATGGTTGCTTTTTGATCTTTTCTGTGAAGTATGTTGATCGTCTGTGTGGAAACGAACTGGAAAATGATGGAATACATCGCAGCCTCAAATCCAAACAGAAAACCTGCGGTCGTAAGTATCACCACATTGATACCAAAAACAAAATTCCAGGACGGTTTATGCAATCTGGAGGAAAGATAAACCGCAATAAAATCCGTTCCACCGCTGGAAGATTTTCCGAACAAAGCAATCGAGATTGCTGTTCCGTTCAAAATCCCGCCAAATACAGACACCAGAAGCGGATCATATGTAATCGGCGTTACCGGGATCAGATCGACCAGAAAAGAGTTCAGTACGATCATCAGTACCGTATATGAGGTAAACTTTTTCCCGATCATCCGAAAACCGATGATCGCCGGTATCGCATTCAATGCAATATTGATCACCGAATATGGCAATGAAATTCCGAAAAATGTTTCCGCCGTACGCTGTAACAAAAGTGATAAACCGGTAAATCCTCCCGGAATCAGATTTCCCGCCCGGACGAAAGATTTGATGTTGACAGACATCAGTAACGATGCGAAAAGTACGCAGCCTGTCGATATCAGTGGCTGCTTCCATCTTGGGGATGTTCGTACAGTTGCCGGTTGTTGATTTGTAGTTTTCATTTTGTTCTCCATTATAAAAAATTATAAAAAACTATTGTTGCCTTCACTTAAGGAAGTTTTAGCAGCGTGTTCTATTATAGTATAGCTCTTTTGAGATGTTTCATCAATGGGAATTCATTGGACTTTATTTGTAGATATCTTCTAACATATCAAGTATATGGCTCTCAGGCAGTTCTGTGAACTAATTCCGCAAACTTTTTATACCGTTCGTACATCCTGTCATAAATTTCCATATACTCCGCATTTGGCAAATCACCGGGTTTTGGCTCTTGTTTAAAGAAATCAATTCGCGATACATTTCTTTATTGTCATCATCCAGTTTATTACTTTCCAGTAAGAATTTAAACCGTCTGGCTTCTGCTGCAATCAATTCTGCAAGATTGAGTCTGGCTTCTTCAAATGTGGTTCCGTCCACACCTTTTAATGTAAGAAACACAACCGGGAACTTGCCCATATATTCTTCGCAGAATTGCTTATTCTGTGAAATATAAAGACCATCAAACAATGTCTTATCTGCACCTATTTCAAAAAAGTAGCGGAGCATACTCATATTTAATGTCTTCCCGAAACGGCGCGGTCGTGTAAAAAGATTAACCTTTCCCCAGCTATCAAGTAGCTGTTCAATCAGTCTTGTCTTATCAACGTAGTAAAAACCCTGTCGGCGAATTTCCCCAAAATCTTCGATTCCAACAGGAAGCTTCAACACTATTGCCATTTTTTCATGCTCCTTTCCGAAGCTATACTACTGGAACGGAAGATACTCTGCCCCAATGTACTTTGATTTTACCATCTAACAGGCCAAATAACAAGTTGATACCCCGGCACTGTTTTACAGACTAATATTATTATTTTACAGTTAAGCGACAACCTCTATCATACAAGCAAAAAAGTGAGCATACACCACGACAAAATAATCGGTATATGCTCGCTTATTTACTCATCATCATCTTTTGCTATTTTTTAATCACCGGAATCTCCGTATCATCTTTCGCGTCCAGGTCATCCAGGTATTTTTTCGTTTCTTTCACAATAACCGGGGAAAGGAGCAGTACGGCGATCAGGTTCGGGATTGCCATCAGGGCGTTCAGGATATCGGCGATGTCCCATACTACATCAAGGGCTACTACCGGGGCGATCACAGCTACGGCGATATATAACACACGATAAGGAATCAGTCCCTTTTTCCCTGCAAAGTATTCCACACAACGTTCCCCATAATATGCCCATCCAAGGATCGTAGAGAATGCGAAGGAAATGATTCCAACGACAAGGATCAAAGGTCCGATGATCGGAATCTGATCGAAGGCAAGGGAGGTCAGTACACCGCCATCGGTGATCTCATTGGCATTGATAGCCGGGTTTTTCATAATCGTAGAAACCAGTACCAGACCGGTCATCAGACATACGACTACAGTATCCCAGAAAGTTCCGGTGGAGGATACCAGTGCCTGGCGTACAGGGTTTCGTGTCTGTGCTGCCGCTGCAGCAATCGGTGCAGAACCCATACCGGATTCATTGGAAAACAGTCCACGGGCAACTCCGTAACGCATCGCCAGCATGATACCGCTTCCTACCAGACCGCCGGCTGCTGCTCCCGGTTGGAATGCCAGGCGACAGATAGTTGTGATTGCAGGAATGATATAGTCATAATTAATTCCAAGAATCACGATACAGCCAAGCACATAGAAAAGTGCCATAAACGGAACCAGTCGTTCACAGACCCTTGCGATGCTTTTGATTCCACCAAAGATGACAACTGCTGTCAGAACGCCAATGATGATTCCGACAACTGCTTTATTGATGTGTAGATTCTCATTGCAGACAGTAGCGATGGCGTTAACCTGTGTGGCACATCCGATACCGAACGAAGCAAACCCGGCAAATACAGCAAAGATCAGCCCCAGCCACCGCATATGCAAACCGCGTTCCAGTGCGTACATGGCACCACCCTGCATTCGTCCATCTTCGGTTTTGACACGATATTTTACTGCAATCAGTGATTCACTGTATTTCGTCGCGATACCGAACACACCGGTAAGCCAGCACCATAAAACGGCACCAGGACCACCTAAGGCAACGGCAGTTCCCACACCGATAATATTTCCGGTTCCGATCGTAGATGCCAGCGCAGTGGCAAGTGCTCCGAACTGACTGACTTCACCGTCTGCATCCGGTTCTTTGGATACAGAAAGCTTGATTCCTTTTGTGATTGTTTTTCTCTGGATAAACCCGGTTCGGACGGTCATGAAAAGATGAGTTCCGAGAAGTAACAGAATCATCCCCCAGCCCCAGACTTTTCCGTCCACCCAGGTTACCAGTTGACTGAACTTTTCCATATGTTTGTTCTCCCTTCTGTGGTGTAGATATGTAAATCTCATAGATATTTCGTATCTTCATAGTTGCTGAGCGTTTAAAAGATTCTGTATGTTTTCCAGGTGCTCTGATTCCTGTACAGGATATATCAGTTTATGGCATATAGCGGAATATTATGCCGGCAATAAGATAACATAGGCTTCGCGATCTTGATATGCAGGAAGATACTTTCCTGTATATCGAAAAAAGGCAGACACCCTCTCGGATGTCCGCCCTTGGACTTACATATCTCATCTGTATTTTGTTTATCAATTGATTTTTCTTATTATATCATGAAACTCTTTTGCTGCCAAGTGAAAATTTTCTACTCCAGGTTCAATACCGTACAAACCGGAGTTCCTTCCAGGTATTCTACGGTAACCGTGTCTCCCTCCTGCAATGTTACGACCTGCAGATAATCCTGAACCGGGACATCGAAGATCTCGGAATGTCCATTTAATACCAGGTAGAAATGGGAATTGCCGTCGATAACGCTCTGCGCGATCCGCTGGATCGTTCCGGTGACAGTTTTGAAATCGCTCTCATTTCCAGCAGTAATTCCACTGGTATTCAGGAGTTTCACATAAGCGTCCTGGCAGGCGGATACGGTATCTCCGATGGCAACATTCTGGTATTTCTGGATATTTACCATCGCGTATTTTTTTACCAGTCCGGCACCGTCTTTCAATGCCATAAAGTATGTTGGTTCATTGGAAATATTCAGAAGGATCGGGAAAGTTGCCTTGTACCCAAGGTTCTGAACCTGCCCTTCCGCGGATCCCATCGCCGAATACTCTTCTGCTCCGTTTACCTTATAATATCGTGTCTCTCTGGTACGTTGATTGATCAGAACAAATCCTACGTTGGACTGATCTCCGCTGACAGAAGTTACACCGGTGTATACCCATACATCGTCTTCCATCGCCATGTAATTATATCCGTCTGTAGATTTCAGACAGCCTTTCTGTCCGAAGATGCTGTTGATATAACCGTTCACCAGTGTTCCATAGTAATTATACTGCTGAATCAGAAGATCTGCCGGATTGGCACGGTCTACCCATTCCGGACAGTCTTTTAACGTGTAATCCTGGCACTCTCCTGTCTGGGCATTACACAGGACAACTCTGCCGATTGTTGCACCACCAAAAAGTCCAATTGTATACTTCCGCACTGGGCAGACCCAGTAAGGAGTGCCATTATCGTCAATCTCGAAACTTAACTGATCGAAGATGTAGGTTGGATAATGAAAACGCAGATGGCGATAAATATTCCGGTTCAGATATTCTGCCTCGGAATAACGGATTGGTTTGTCCAGTTTTACCAGCGAGGTATCCTGTGTCGTCATATCGATCATAATATACGCCGGGATTCCCTGTGACTGGTTGGTCAGCCATTTGATCGGGCTTGCGTAGACCAGTGGAGTCACGCGAACCGGTTTTTCCTGATAATTGATCTGCGAATACAGATCGCTGACCTCAAACTGAGAAACCATATCTACCATACTTCCCATTTTTCGGTTTCCAAGAATCATCGCACTGTCTTTGTCAAGCAACGGAATCTGACTGAAATTCACCGGCTGGATATCTTCCGAAAAGTCGCGTTCCTCGATGGTCAGCAGATTTCGATACTGTTTTGCGTTTACGATGGGGGAAGATAAGATGCTTCCTGCTGCAAATACAAGCAGTACAGCCATCAGTACGATGCCTCCGATTTTCAGAAACTTGCTGCTTTTCACCTCACGGATGCTGGTAAACCTCTTTTTAGCTGCATAAGCTGCCAGAATCAATACGAGTACAAACAGGATAAAAATCCAGATTCCCGTAGAATGAATGTTGATCGCCGGGATTGTTGCATAATAATAAATCCCCGCAAGAACGATCACCAGCAGCACTAGAAGCGCTTTGATTTTTCCTTTTTTCATATTGTCTGCTCTCCTCTTTGGAACTGTTGTTTTTTGTACTATATCAGTATACGCTGTTTTTCGCAAGTATAACCCACAAGAATTCACGAATTCTTAAGAAAACCGCGGTCACAGGAAGTATAAAAATATCCGAAAGTAAACCAGTTGTCAAATAGCCGATTCACTTTCGGATTAAGTATCTCGATTTGTTTTACAGAGATTCACACTCCGCATTAATCGTATCTTCGGTTGCTTTCATTGCTTCCATTGTCATCGTCAGCAGTTTTTCCAGTTCCCAGCCGAGCTGATCGGCTCCGCGCTGGATGACTTCTCTGGAGCATCCTGCAGCGAATCCTTTGCTTTTGTATTTTTTCTTTAAGGATTTCAGTTCCATGTCTTTTGTACTTTTGGAAGGACGCATCAGCGCTGCCGCCCAGATCAGTCCGGTCAGTTCATCGGCTGCAAACAGTACTTTTTCCATCTCATGTTCCGGTGCTACATCAAGAGTAACACCACATCCGATCGTGATACCATATCCATGGGAAACTACACTGTGGATGATATCTTCACCAACGCCTCCCTCTCTTAAAAGTTCCGGTGCTTTCAGGCAGTGCTCTTCCGGATACTGTTCAAAATCAATATCATGCAGAAGTCCTACGATACCCCAGTATTCTGCGTCTTCAGCATATCCAAGTTCGTTAGCATACCATTTCATTACAGCTTCCACGGTAAATGCATGCTGCAGATGAAACGGATCCTGATTGTATCTTTTTAATAATGCCAGTGCATCTTCTCTTGCTATATGGTCCATATTTCTTTCTCCTGTCCGGTGTGCACTGCGCCTGAAACACACCATTTGTAATTCATAGATTTCTTAGAAATATTTTTGAAATGATTTCACGTATAAATGTATTATAACACGAAATCGCTTCAAAAACAGAAGCTTTTTCAAATAATACCTTTGTGGATATATATATCAGGAAAAACTGTTTTTCACTTCCTGTGCAAAATGATCCGGCGTATCCATAAAGCAAAACGGTTCATACTCCGTATATGCAGATGGACGGCTGACAGTAAGCAGCTGTATTTCTTCACCGGGAAGATCCGAGAGAAGTTTCTGCTTTAATTTTGCTAGTTCTTTTCCATGCATCATCTGGATCGCCAGACTGCTCCCACCCTGATTATTTTTCGCAATCAGATAACACATCCCGAAGCACCTCCTCACATTCACATTCTGTTCGGATTCTTCCTCTCTCGTACTCTCTTCGCAGGGTGATTCCTATATTTGCCGGATGATGTTTACTCCATACATATTTATGCAGCCAGTTATTCATCTGACGGTCATAGTAAGTATTGTACTGAATCTCGATCGGGTAATGGCGGTGACCATACTGATAATAGATATGTACGCCACGATATCCGTCATCGTGTGTTTTCCCGTTGGACATGTCTGCAACGGAAATATTCTTTGCTTCTCTCAGACGTAAAATTTCCTCGTAATTATCGCATAATGTCCGAAAACCGAGGATATCGTTAAATACCCGCTCTACCCGGCTTTCCCCGGATGCCCGTTGATATTTCCGCAGGATCGCCTGAAGACTTTTAATGCGGTAATCAATCGGAAGTCCGGATAAAATATCACTGGAATCATACCAGACGACGATATTTTTCAGTTCTTCTGTAAGAAACGCTTCATCCAGACAGCTGATTGCCTGAGCCAGGTTCTCTTCCAGTCTGGTTCGAAAGGACAACTTTCGCAGCAGGGCAAAAGACAGTCCGTCTTTCTTCAAAATATCTTCTACCATTGCTACTGCCCCCTGATTAATCTTCCAGAGTAACTTTCACTTTTTTACCCATAGCTCCGGCAATCTTTACCAGGAATTCCAGACTGGGGTTGTAATTTCCGCTTTCAAAACGGGTGATGTTCGGCTGAGAGATACCGGCACGTTTTCCAAGTTCACTCTGTGTCAGTCCCAGTTCTTTGCGGTACTGTTTGTAAATGTCGACGGTTCGCTGAATCGTCACTTTCTGCTGAGTTTCCAAAAGAATTTTTTCTCCGTTTTCCATAATGATATAATCCATTTTTTCACTTTCCTTTCATGTTTTTATCAATACCGTATGTGATATTTATATAATAACCTATACGGTATGAAATGTCAATAGTAATACGATACAAAATAAAAAAAGTACAGAAATCCCGGAAAAAATATTTTCCAGGATTCCGTACAGTTCTTAATCGTAGAAATATTTGCTATTTTACATAAAGCATTTTTTCAGCATCTTCTGCTTCGGCAAATGGTCCGGGCACAGTTGCCACACCGCGGTGATTTCCGAAATAATCTTCGTCAAACCGGATCGGTGTTCCATCTGCATTTTCGAACGGCTGTTCCGGTTCGAAGGCATTTCCAAGCACTTCAGTGTTGATCATTCTTCCGGTAAAGCCCTTCAGGAACTCATAGATATTGGTTTCCAGATGATATCCGTCTTCTTTTTCCACCAGTTCAACCTTCACATCCTCCCTGTTCTCTGCTGCGGTCAGACCATTTCTTTCCTTTTTCCATGCTTTTGCTCCTCCGAGATACACATTGCCCTCGCTCCATACCGGCAGATGACCAAAGTGTACCGGTTCCAGTTTTACCATATCCACCGGTTTTGTAAAGTCAAACTGTGAGATCCATTCCTCATATGTCGGATACTCGTCGAATGTCCAGGTACCAGCCAGACGATTTTCCGTGTCATATCCATCATCGGAATCGTGAGGGGTAATCACATCTTCTTTCGGCCATTTCTGTACAAAAATATTGTTATAGAAACGGTCATCCCCGTGAAGAATCGTCATGAATCCCATCACCTCTGTACGGTGCGGAATATGATACGGTGTATATCTCCAGCCGGTTCCTTCACCAACACAGGTCAGAGAACCACAGATCAGGTTATGTACCATTGCTACACCCTGTGTTGCGAAACGAAGGGCAGCATCAGACAGAAGAATATTGTTGTCGATCAGTGTCGGTCCATGTCCCACTTCCACAAACAGATCCTGAGACATCATGCCGCCCTTCAGATTTTTTGCAAAGGACGGACGCTGGTTGTCATGAAGCAGATTCTGCGTGATTCGTGTTCCCTGTGCTTCCCAGTCACACCAGATACCCATGGTACAGTGATGAATATGATTACGCTGATACAGAACATCAATCGCTGCATGCATCTTGATACCTGCAATCTCTGCACCGCCCTGTTCCATCATGTTGTTGATGTGATGAATATGGTTGTCTTCGATCACACTGAACACACCGCCCATACGACCGATGATACCGCCCTGTTCACAGTGATGAATATTATTTCTGCGGATAATATGACTTCCTACCTTTTCTTTCAGCCAGCCATGATACTGTCCGCGGCATACGGCATCACGTTCCATCTGTGTCGGACTCTTAACATACTTATATGTAAAATAATGATCGTTATCCGGATCCAGATATTTACCTACGGAAATACCTGCGCATTTGCTGTTGGAGATATCGCAGTCCTCGATGATCCATCCCTTGCTCCAGTGTGGACCGATCATACCGTCCTGAAATGCTGCCGGCGGTGCCCAGGTGGTTGCGGCCTTGCAGATGGTAAAGCCGCTGACAGTAATATAACTTACTCCTGTTTTGGAAGGGAAGAAGCATTCACGACGCACATTGATTTCCACATTTTCCGCGTTCGGATCTTTTCCCTGGAAATTGGCGTAAATGATTGTTTCATCCGTTTTGGAATCCTGTTCGGCATACCATTTGTAGACAGAATCTTCCGGAACCCAGCTGCATGGATACACTTCTCCGCGAAGACACTCATCCAAAGTTACTGCCTCATACATGGCGCGACCGTTCAGATATACGCAGCCGGTATGTTTGTCTGCCTTTGCAAAATACCAGTCACCATATACTGCAGTCGTATATGGGTTATAAGAACCGAACACACTATTTGCCACACGACATACCCAGGTGTTGTCCTGATACGGTGTCCAGGTTTTAATCTCCTCCGCACCGGTAATCACAGCACCCAGTGGCTTTACACTGCGATAGGTGATCCGGGCATCTTCACGTCCGGCATAGATTGGATCTACATATTCACGGTAAGTTCCCGGGAACACTAAAACCTCATCACCCGGTTGTGCGATCTTTGCAGCATCATTGATTTTTCGAAAAGGAGTTTGTTCGGTTCCGTTTCCGTTACGTACAGCATTCACATCTACATAGATTCTCATGTTCATAACCTCCATTGTACTTCATCTTGTATAAAAATCAGTTATTATGTAGATTTCTCAATTATGTTTTGAGAAATATGGCCATTTATGGTTATTATACTATAGACTCTGATCTGATAAAAGATAAATCTGACAGTTTCAGAGAATTAGTTTTCCGTACATGAATTCAAAACGGCTGGGAAAGAAACTACACCGGGAGATTGCGGTATTGCTCTATGTTTCTCTCCTGATTTTCATCGTAAATGAAATAATAATCGATTTGACCGGTTCCCTGGGTATAAATATATTGTCCATAGGTTCTCACGTTACAGAATAATACGGTACTTCCCGCCGCAACACCGATGGCATATCCCTTATTGGACAGTACCAGTGGCATCCGAAGTTTTTTCTGTCCAAAAGAGATATACCGCGCTTTCGTACTCAGATCCATAAAATCATCTGCAAGAACACCTTTGGATTTCAGGCGCTCATTTTTATCCCAGGCAAAAAAGTTCCAGGTCTGACTGTCCAGAAGCAATCTTGGTTCCGAAGGATTTTCCGTAAGCAGTTTTTTACCGTCTCTGCTTAAAAACTGCACAGCACCATTGGCTTTTCCCACCCGAATCAGGATACGATCAGTCAGAAGCTGTACTTCAGAACGGGACTCTTTTGCGCCCCATGTTACTGCGGTATCTGCCTGTGCTTTCCAGTTCGTATCCTGGATCGTGCCGGTGACACCTTTTA
>NZ_JALFPR010000011.1:0-5156 GCF_022785585.1 Oliverpabstia sp.
TAGGTAAGAAAAAATATGCCGATGTAGAAGATGAGATGTGGGAATTGAAGAAAAAAGCAGATGAACTTCAGAAAGATCTGCTGCATCTGATAGAACGTGATGCAGAAGTTTTTGAACCACTCTCCAAAGCATATGGAATGCCGAGAGAAACCGAAGAGGAAAAAGCGGAAAAAGCCAGAGTTATGGAAATCGTCCTGAAAGACGCCTGCTCTGTACCGATGGAAATCATGGAAAAATGCTGTGAAGCGATCGAGATCATCGTGGAATTTGCAGCAAAAGGCTCCACACTGGCAATCAGCGACGCCGGTGTAGGCGCAGCATTCTGCAAAGCAGCTTTACAGGGTGCCAGCCTGAACGTATACATCAATACCAAATCCATGAAAAACAGAGAATACGCAGAGGAACTGAATGCAAAATGTGACGCAATGCTGGAAAAATATACAAAAATTGCAGATGAAGTATTCAACAGCGTATTAGGCAGACTGAAATAAGGAGGAACATAAAAATGGCAAAACAGTTATTAGGAAAAGAAGTAACTGCAGCTCTGAATGAAAAAATCAAAGCAAACGTTGCAGCTTTAAAAGAAAAAGGCATCAACCCGACACTGGGTATTATCCGAGTAGGTGAAAACGGAAGCGATATTTCTTACGAAAGAGGAGCAACCAAACGTTGCGAGACACTGGGTGTAGAGTGTGTAAAATTCCTGCTTCCGGAAGATGTATCTCAGGAAGAACTTCTGGCTACTATCGATAAAGTAAACAAAGATGACAACATTCACGGTGTACTGTTATTCCGTCCGCTGCCAAAACATCTGGATCAGTCTGTAATTGAAAACGCTCTGGATCCTGCAAAAGATGTGGACTGTATGACAGACGGATCTATGTCCGGTGTATTTACAGGAAAACAGGTTGGTTTCCCTCCGTGTACACCACAGGCATGTATGGAGATCCTTGATCACTATGGAATTGACTGTACAGGTAAAAAAGCAGTTGTCATCGGACGAAGCCTGGTAGTAGGAAAACCGGCAGCCATGATGCTGATCAAGAAAAATGCAACAGTTACTGTATGTCATACAAGAACTGTTGATATGCCATCTGTTGCAAGAGAAGCAGACATCATTATCGTTGCGGCTGGCCGTGCAGGTGTTGTAGGCGCTGAATATGTAAAACCAGGCCAGACAATCATCGATGTAGGTATCAATGTAAATGCAGAAGGAAAACTCTGTGGAGATGTTGATTATGCAGCAGTAGAGCCAATCGTAGATGCTATCACTCCGGTACCGGGCGGTGTAGGAAGCGTAACTACATCTGTTCTGGTAGGACATGTAGTAGAAGCAGCTATGAGAAAATATATGTAAGTGCAGAATTATATTTCTGAATTTGAAATTCTCATTAGTTAAAACAGTGGGAATCCCACAGATAAGAGCCGGGAGAACAGTTTCTTATCTGTGGGATTTTCTCTTTGTTAACCCTTGAAAAAATCCATATTTCTGTTAAAATATCTGTAGTGTGATTTCAGGTGTGCAATTATTGTCTGATCAGATAGAAATCTGCTTTCAGATATTATGAAAACTGTAGCAAATGGTACAGGGAGCGTTACCGGAAAAATCACATGTAATGTGATTAAACAGTCGTACAAAAGTAGTCTGTACAACAAGAGGAGGAAAACATGAGTAAAAAACCTACCGTTTTAATGATTTTAGATGGCTATGGATTAAATGACAAATGCGAAGCAAACGCAGTTTGTGAAGGAAAAACACCGGTTATGGATCAGCTGATGTCGCAGTGTCCGTTTGTAAAGGGTAACGCAAGCGGCATGGCAGTAGGTCTTCCGGAAGGACAGATGGGTAACTCAGAAGTTGGACATCTGAACATGGGCGCTGGTCGTATCGTATATCAGGAACTGACAAGAATCACCAAAGAGATCCAGGATGGTGATTTCTTTAAAAATGAAGCACTGCTGGCAGCTGTAAAGAATGCAAAAGAGAACAACTCTGCGCTGCATTTTATGGGACTGTTATCAGACGGTGGTGTACACAGCCACATCACTCATCTTTTTGGTCTGCTGGAACTGGCAAAAAGAGAAGGTCTGGAAAAAGTATATGTACACTGCTTCCTGGATGGTCGTGACACTCCGCCGGCATCCGGTAAAGGATATATCGAAGAACTGCAGGCTAAGATGAAAGAAATAGGCGTTGGCGAGATCGCAACCGTTTCAGGACGTTACTATGCAATGGATCGAGATAACCGTTGGGATCGTGTAGAACTGGCATTCAAAGCAATGACAAAGGGTGAAGGCGTAAAAGGAACAGATGCTGCAGAAGCTGTACAGGCTTCCTACGATGCAGAAAAGACAGATGAGTTTGTTCTGCCAACCGTTATCGAAAAAGAGGGTAAACCGGTTGCAACCGTTCAGGATAAAGATTCCGTTGTATTCTTCAACTTCCGTCCGGACCGTGCCCGTGAGATCACAAGAGCATTCTGCGATGATGATTTCAAAGGTTTCTCACGTGAGAAAAAACTGGATGTAACTTTTGTATGCTTCACCGATTACGATGAAACTATCGGAAACAAACTGGTAGCCTTTGTAAAACAGGAGATCAAAAACACATTTGGCGAATACCTGGCAGCTCATAACATGACACAGGCACGTATCGCTGAGACAGAAAAATATGCACACGTTACATTTTTCTTCAATGGTGGCGTGGAAGAGCCAAACAAAGGGGAAGACAGAATCCTGGTTAAATCTCCAAAGGTAGCAACTTACGATCTGAAACCGGAGATGAGTGCATACGAAGTATGTGACAAACTGGTAGATGCGATCAAATCCGACAAATATGATGTGATCATCATCAACTTCGCAAATCCGGATATGGTCGGACATACCGGTGTGGAAGCTGCTGCAATCAAGGCGGTAGAGGTTGTCGACGAGTGCGTAGGACGTGCAGTTGATGCTCTGAAAGAAGTTGACGGACAGATGTTTATCTGTGCTGACCACGGAAACTGTGAGCAGCTGGTAGATTATGAGACAGGAGAACCATTTACTGCTCATACCACCAACCCGGTTCCGTTCATCCTGGTCAATGCAGATCCTTCTTACACACTGCGTGAGAACGGCTGCCTGGCAGACATCATCCCAACCCTGATCGAACTGATGGGTATGGAACAGCCTGCCGAAATGACAGGAAAATCTCTGCTGATCAAAAAATAAGATTCGAGGAAGTTTGATTTTTCAAACATGAATAACTATGAGAAACACGCTCTTCGAGTTTCTTATAGTTATCGCGGCAGTCGCTAAGGTCTCGTGCAAGCACGGACTTTGGCTCGTTGCTCGCATAAATACAAATGCAGGAAATAAAGACACAATGTACTTTATCTCCTGCATTTTTTTCGTTTACTTATCCGATCCGGAATAGAAAGTGGCAGAATTGGCTGAAATGGAAGTATACAAAAAAGAATGTGTCTGATATGGAGCAAAACACATTCCAAACATGAAAAATATAATCACTAATGCGATATTTCTTTTCAACTTATGTAAGGTATTCACAGAACCACCCCTGCCAGAAATAAATTTCCAATAATTAATACGGAAAAGTATCACATAAGTGTTATGAAATGACAATAGAATATATTTTTTACATAAATAAGAAATGAAACACACATATTTTTCTCTCGCTTCGGACATACTGAAAAAGAACAGCAGATAACAGAAACAGGAGGAATATGTGATGTATCGATATCTACCGATTCGTAGAATCTACGCAAGAGAAGTGCTCGATTCCAGATCCAATCCTACGGTGGAAGTGGAAGTGACGGTAGGAGAAGGAATCATGGGAGTGGATGGATATACAGGAAGAGCTATGGTGCCATCAGGAGCATCTACCGGAAAATACGAGGCTGTGGAATTACGGGACGGAGAAGAACGTTTTGGAGGACTTGGCGTGGAGCAGGCAGTACAAAACGTCAATGTTCGTCTGGCCGAACTGATCGTAGGGGAAAATGCATTGAATCAGTCTTATATAGACCAGCTGCTGATTCAGGAAGACGGAACCGACAATAAAGGCAGTCTGGGAGCAAATGCGACACTTGGCGTGTCTCTTGCGGTAGCCCGTGCTGCGGCGAAAGCGCTGCGTCTGCCACTGTATCAATATCTCGGGGGCGTGCATGCAGTGCGAATGCCGGTTCCGATGATGAATATTCTGAATGGGGGGTGCCATGCGGATAATACGATAGATCTTCAGGAATTCATGATCATGCCGGTGGGAGCGAAAAGCTTTCGGGAGGCAGTACGCATGGGAGCGGAAATCTATCTGCGATTGAAGATTCTTTTAAAACACAAAGGGTTGTCTACCGCGGTCGGTGACGAGGGCGGTTTTGCCCCGGATCTGGAAAGCACGGAACAGGTGCTGGAATTTATGACAGAAGCAATTGAAGATGCAGGATACACACCGGGAAGTGATGTGGTATTTGCTATTGATGCGGCGGCAAGTGAACTGTATGATAAAGAGCGGGGAGGGTACTATTTTCCCGGGGAGAGCCGGATGCTGGGATATGAGATTGTGCGGACATCCACCGAGATGATTGCATATTATGAAAAACTGCTGGAAAGATTTCCGATTGCTTCGATTGAAGATGGTCTGGAAGAAGAGGACTGGGAAGACTGGACGGAGATGACACGGAGACTTGGCAGCAGGGTACAGCTGGTGGGTGATGACCTTTTTGTGACGAATAAAAAGCGGCTGAACTGTGGAATACGTCTGGATGCTGCCAATGCGATTCTTGTAAAAGTAAATCAGATCGGAACCCTGACGGAAGCTCTCGAGGCAGTAGAGATGGCATACCGTTTCGGATATCGCACGATTATTTCTCATCGTTCCGGTGAGACAGAAGATTCTTTTATCGCAGATCTGGCGGTAGCCTGTGGCAGTGGACAGATCAAGACCGGTGCGCCGTGCAGGTCAGACCGGAATGCAAAATATAATCAGCTGTTGCGTATTGAGGATTATCTTGGCAAAACAGCTGTGTATGAGAATCCTTTTGCTCGTCCGACAGGTAAGGAGATCGGATAAATGGAAAATAACGAAACCACACTTAAATGACATTGAGGATAAAATAGTAGATTGTGAAAAGCTGATTTTGATGTTAAGATGAAATTGG
>NZ_JALFPR010000027.1:0-6972 GCF_022785585.1 Oliverpabstia sp.
ATCCAACTCCCACGGGCGTCCGTCTTAACCCAACCCAAAAAGAGAGAGCCACCACCCAGTGACTCTCTCCCGTTTACGCTCTCAACAATTTTAACACTCCGGCTCAATCAACCCGTAAGTGTTCCCCTTTCTCTTATAAACCACATTCACCTCATCTGTCTCCGCATTCCGGAACACATAAAAATTATGTCCCAGCAATTCCATCTGCACGCATGCATCTTCCGGATACATCGGTTTAATACCAAACTTCTTGGTACGAATGATATTAACCTCTTCGTCCTCCAGGAACTCATCCTCCACAAACTCTTTCTGGAAGTTTCCTCCTGCCTGCTGCTGATTAACAATCTTGGTTTTATATTTGCGAAGCTGACGCTCAATAACTTCTTCCACCAGATCAATGGATACGTACATATCACTGCTCACCTGTTCGGAACGAATGATGTTTCCTTTTACCGGAATAGTAACTTCAATCTTCTGTCTGTCTTTTTCCACACTCAAGGTTACATGAATCTCTGTCTCCGGAGTAAAATACCGTTCCAGCTTGCCAAGCTTTTCCTGTACGGCTGATTTCAGTCCCTCTGTAATGTCAATATTTCTTCCAATGATAATAAATTTCATGCTGTCCAACCCCTTCGCACTTTATTTTACAAGTAACTGTTTCTGCTTTCACAGTTACGGAGTCAGAATCGATAAATACCACGGTCAGCGATCCTTTCCGGCTCCCTTGTAAGTGTTTTTATTATACCAATAATGCTTGAATTTTGCAACTATTTCGTGAAAATTCATATTTTTTACACATCTTTTTCTGTCAAATCCGGGGGCAATTTTCCAACTGTTCAGAATCTGTTATTTTTCGAAATAATTTTCACTCTTCTGACAAATATCCAGTACATCCTCCCACTTCATACTGCCACCGAAAAGATCCAGTGCGCTTCCCACTGTTACGTCCACACGATTTTTTCCCGCCATACGCAACGTCTCCAGATCCTGAAAACTGCCTACGCCGCCTGCATAGGTCACCGGGAGCTGATGATTCTTTGCCAGGAGCTTCACCAACTCCACTTCTATCCCGGAAGCCTTTCCCTCCACATCCACCGCATGAACCAGAAATTCATCACAGTGGGAAGAAAATTCTTCAATCGTCTGTTCCGATACGGGTACCTGCGTAAATTTCTGCCAGCGGTCTGTCACGATATAATATTGTCCGTCTTTTTTCCGACAGCTCAGATCCAGAACCAGATGTTTCCTTCCTACTGCACGCTCCAGTTTTTCCAGATTCTCCCAGTTGATCACTCCATTCTTAAATACATAAGAAGTAACGATCACATGACTGGCACCGGCATCCAGAAAGCTCTCTGCATTGTCCTCCCGGATCCCGCCACCGATCTGCATCCCACCCGGATAGGCTTTCAATGCTTCTACCGCCTGCTGTCTTGTGGCTTCATAATATGGAGAAGTTGCAGGATTTAACAGAATAATATGCCCTCCCCGAATCCCCCGGGACTGATAGAGCCGTGCAAAAAAGGGAGCATCCTGCTCAGCTACATAGTTTTCCTGAGCCTGATCTCCCTGATCCTGCAGGCTGCCGCCTACAATCTGTTTTACTTTTCCGTTGTGAATATCGATACATGGACGAAATCTCATAATCTTCCCCTCTCTTCTCCTGTTCTCTTTGTATGCTGTCACGTTGTAACGTGGTAAATTTCTATTATCATATCATGTTTCCATATACACGGCAACATGTCATCTCAACATCTCATCTTAAAATGTTATCGTTACTATTCACTCCGTTCTCAGTAACACGCTTCGCGATGCACAGAATTTATGCTGATCGCATAAATTCGCGCGATATGTCTCGGGTTTTCTGTGACCTCCGCTCACAAAAAACACCTCGCGGGATATTACTAATGAATAGTAACATATTATCTACCCTGACATACTATCTCAACATACATTTTCATGAACATAGGTGTAAAAAAGAGGGGAATTCCGTTTTTGCTCTCACCGGACAAACTGTGGTGAAACAACAATTGTCCATGTTTTTTCTATTTCTGCGATCTACCGTGCATTCTGTTGGTTCGCATCGCTGCTTCCGCCACCGGTCAGATCCTCCACGCCTTCTCCGATGCCATCCCCCACATCTTTGATTCCCTCACCGACATCCTCTCCGAGATCTTCGATAATATTTCCGTTCTCATCCACCGTACCTTCCCCGGAAGTGGCGCCGTTCATATTGTTGTTCGTGCCGTTGGTTCCGTCATTGTTCATATCCGTGCTGGTATCCGGTGAGGTTTCGTTGTTGTTTTTATTTTCATTGCCATCCGGCGTATTTTCATCCTGTGTGTTATTCTGGTTGTTGTTCGTATCCTCCGCAGCACTGCCACATCCTGCTGACAGTCCGAGTACAACGGTCATTGCGGTTACGATCAGATATCTCTTCCATACATGTTTCATATTCTGCATCTCCTTTTCTGCTGTGGCTGTAGCTTTCCACAGCATCC
Organism: Oliverpabstia sp.; assembly: GCF_022785585.1. Lineage (NCBI taxonomy): Bacteria > Bacillati > Bacillota > Clostridia > Lachnospirales > Lachnospiraceae > Oliverpabstia > Oliverpabstia sp. The sequence goes on from NZ_JALFPR010000027.1 coordinate 2,502, forward strand.
CTTTCCTTCATTTTTCAGGCATACAAAACATACACCTGTACAGTTGTAGAATGTGTCGGAAAATGCAAAAATATACGGCCGCTTTTTGAAAAAACGACCGTTTCCCTGTTTTCTGTATTCTGTTTTTAATATTTAAAACAATGTAACTGTTCAGTACCTTCACAGTTAATATTACCTACTGAATAGTTACAAAACAATTTACATTTTAAACTTATCCGATCACATCGCTCATCTGATACCAGCCCGGTTCTTTTCCTTTCAGGAACTTGGCTGCCTGAATCGCACCTTTTGCAAACAGTTTCTTGGAGTAAGCTGTGTGCTGGAAAGTAATCACTTCGTCATCACCGGCAAAGATCACATCATGTTCTCCGACGATGGTTCCGCCACGGACAGCAGAGATTCCAATCTCTTTGTCATCTCTCTGTTCTCTTCTCTGACTTCTGTCGAAAGTATAATGATAAGCGTTGTCCAGTCCCTCGTTCAGGCTGTCTGCCAGAGCCAGGGCGGTTCCGCTTGGAGCGTCCACTTTCAGACGATGGTGTTTCTCCACGATCTCCATGTCAAATCCGGCCGCTGCCAATGTCTGGGCTGCTTCTTTAACCAGTTTCATCAGCAGATTGATACCCAGGGACATGTTTGCTGATTTTAATACTGCCACATGTTTGCTGGTCTCTTCCACTTTTTTAATCTGTTCATCTGTCAGACCTGTAGTACATAATACAACCGGGATCTGTCTTTTTTCACAGTATTCCAGCAGTGTGTCGGTCGCTTTCGCTGTACAGAAATCGATCACTGCATCTGCCTGCACATCGCAGGTCCAAATATCAGTAAATACCGGATATCCGTTATCTCTGCAGTCATTTAAATCAATACCTGCTACAATTTCAATTTCCGGATCTTTTTCCACTAACTGGGTGATCACCTGACCCATATGGCCGTTACAGCCATGCATAATTACTTTTACCATTTGCGTTCTCTCCTGTTTCTTCCTGCTGCCTTTATGCCAGTTTGATACCGAATTTTTTCATTTCTTCTGCCAGAACTTCCTGGTGTGCTGCTTCCATTTCGGTCAGTGGCAGACGAAGCGGCCCTACTTCTTTACCCATCAGATTCAGGGCTGCCTTTACCGGAATCGGGTTAACTTCACTGAACAGTGCGTGAACCAGCGGCAACGCTTTTAACTGCAGTTCACGGCTTTCTTTTATTTTTCCTTCCAGGAACAGAGCAACGATATCGTGCGTCTCTTTCGGTGCTACATTGGACAGTACAGAGATAACACCTTTCCCGCCCAGGGACAGGATCGGTACGATCTGGTCATCATTTCCGGAATACAGATCAATGGCTCCGTCGCAGGCATACATGATATCTGCCACATGGCTGATATCTCCGGATGCTTCTTTGATAGCGGTTACATATTCTGCATTTTTTGCAAGATAAGCAACCGTAGAAGCTGCCAGAGAACAGCCGGTACGGCTCGGTACGTTGTACAGGATCGCCGGTACTTTTGCTTCCTCTGTGATGGTTGTATAATGTTTGATCAGTCCGTTCTGTGTGCCTTTATTATAGTAAGGAGTTACCAGAAGAATACCATCTGCTCCTGCTTCTGCTGCCTCTTTGGACATCTGTGTTGCAGTTGCAGTGGAATTGGAGCCGGTACCTGCAACAACCGGGATTCGGTGGTTTACCTTGTCAATGGCAAATCTGATCGTTCTCATATGTTCTTCTTCGGTGAGTGTCGCAGATTCGCCTGTTGTTCCGCAGATCACAATGGCATCTGTGCCTCCTGCGATCTGTTCCTCCAGTAATTCTTCCAGCTTGTCATAGTTTACTTCCAGATTTTCGTTCATAGGTGTAACAAGCGCAACACCTGCTCCTTCAAAAATAGCCATATCTATCTTTACTCCTTTCTTTTGTCTGGATCAACTATTGATCCATCGGACCAATTATTGATATGTAATGTAAAACATATAAAGGTGCACCACCGTCCGGAGGTCCACCTTTTAAGAATCCGCTATGAAATCATCACATGTTTTCTTTGGATAGCACTCCATCTTTCGATGACAGTCATGCCGTTCTTCACAGACATGCCCAAGAACCAAGCTTCAGGTTTCTTCGCCCCTTCGGCACTTTTTCCTTTCCTTTGCCTTCTTCTGTTCCTGAAACATCCGACAAATTACTGATAAAAAATGCAACCTCTACCTAAATTTATAAAAAACATTTTAAATAAACATTTTATTTTTTCAATCATATCATTATTCATTTTTATTGTCAATCCGCATATTCCAGTTTGCTTACAGAAATCTCGTATGCGATCCGCTTCTGCGTCTCTTCTTCACTGATTTTTTTCACGTATTCCCGGCTCTGGATCCTGCCCCAGATCAGGACGTGACCGCCCACCTGAAAAGCAGATGCATATCTGGCATTTCTGCCCCAGCAAATGCACGGAATGTAGTCCGATTTTCCATACGGCCGGTTGACGGCGATCAGAAGATCTGCGATTTCTCTGCCAAGTGGGGTTTTCCGGTACACCGGCGGTTTGCATATGTATCCGTCCAGGAAAATGGCATTACTCTTCATATTTTCATCGTCATCTTCCACAAATTCCACCTCTCTGGCAAACACCGAGAGCACCAGCCGGTTTTTCTTTTCCTCATGGCGGTTGTAGGAGCGAAACTGCCCCATCACATGGATATACTCCCCTTCATAATCCTCGTTCACATCTACAAGACGCTCCGAGATCATGACCGGGATCCGGTCCTCGGAATCGCTGAGCCGTTTGACCAGCACATCTACCATATAAAAGCCTTCGCCGAATACCTGATGGCTGAATGTAAACCTGGATGCGATTTTTCCCATGATTTCCACCTGATTGTTTTCAATAATCTTATCTGTCATGATTGTAGTTCCCCTTCCTCTTTTTTGTATTTTGTATAATTTATTTCTATTCCGTTCCTTCCTTATTTAGAACCGGATTTTGAAAAAAAAAATTTTTTCCCTTGTAATCTGAAAAAAATGTGATAGACTTGTATCGTTGGAAATGCCCGTTTTACGGGCTCTTTATATGCATAGAAAGGAAATTGTTTATGAAAATCAAAAGAGAAGATATTCGTAACGTGGCGATCATCGCCCATGTAGACCATGGTAAAACCACTCTGGTAGACCAGTTACTGCGTCAGAGCGGTGTATTCCGTGCGAATCAGGAAGTCCAGGAACGTGTCATGGACTCCAACGATATCGAGCGGGAACGTGGTATCACGATTCTTTCCAAAAATACAGCTGTTTATTACAAAGATACCAAAATCAACATCATTGACACCCCAGGCCATGCGGACTTCGGCGGCGAGGTAGAACGTGTCCTGAAGATGGTAGACGGTGTTATCCTGGTGGTAGATGCGTTCGAGGGTGCTATGCCGCAGACCAAATTCGTTCTGAAAAAAGCGCTGGAACTGGATCTGCACGTGATCGTATGTATCAATAAGATCGACCGTCCGGAAGCCCGTCCGGATGAAGTTATTGACGAAGTTCTGGAACTTCTGATGGATCTGGATGCTTCCGACGAACAGTTAGACTGTCCGTTCCTGTATGCTTCCGCAAAAGCAGGCCATGCTGTTCTGGATCTGAACGATACACCGGAAAATATGGAACCTCTGTTTGAGACCATCTTAAAATACATCCCGGCTCCGGAAGGTGATCCGGATGCAGGTACCCAGGTTCTGATCAGTACCATCGACTACAATGAATATGTAGGTCGTATCGGTGTCGGTAAAGTAGACAACGGTAAGATCGCTGTCAACCAGGAAGTGATGCTGATGAACCATCATGATCCTTCCAAGAAGAAAAAAGTAAAGATCAGTAAACTGTATGAATTTGAAGGTCTGAATAAGATAGAAGTACAGGAAGCAGGCATCGGTTCTATCGTTGCTATTTCCGGTATCCCGGAGATTCACATCGGTGATACCCTGTGTGACGTGGAAAATCCGGAACCGATTCCGTTCCAGAAGATCTCCGAGCCGACCATCGCCATGCATTTTATGGTAAATGACAGCCCGCTGGCAGGTCAGGAAGGTAAATTTGTAACTTCCCGTCACTTAAGAGAACGTCTGATGCGTGAGCTGAACACCGATGTCAGCCTGCGCGTGGAAGATACCGATTCTCCGGACTGTTTCAAGGTATCCGGTCGTGGAGAACTGCATCTGTCTGTCCTGATCGAGAATATGCGCCGTGAGGGTTATGAATTTGCAGTAAGTAAAGCGGAAGTTCTTTATAAAGAGGACGAACGCGGAAAACTGTTAGAGCCTATGGAACTGGCTTACGTGGATGTTCCGGAAGAGTTCTCCGGTACAGTCATCCAGAAAATGAGCGAACGTAAAGGTTCCCTGCAGGGTATGAGTACCGGAAGCGACGGTTCCACCCGTCTGGAATTCGAGATTCCGGCCCGTGGTCTGATCGGTTTCCGTGGAGACTTCATGAC
>NZ_JALFPR010000052.1:0-2827 GCF_022785585.1 Oliverpabstia sp.
GGTAGCCAAGTCCTAAAAGTAGTATTGTTAAATCACCACAAAATAACAATCAAACAGGATCGACACCACCACTGCCATGAACAGATTAACATATATTATCATTTTAGACAAGTGTTTTTACGATGCCCATGCGCCTCCAAATATAAGGATAAGGACTTCTTGACGGAAAATTCTTTTACTATATTGGAGGACATTTCGATGAATGAAAAATACCTTTTTAAATTACTGCAGGATATGCAGTTAAAAAATTTTACATCAAATACATGTGAAGACTATTATCGTTTTGTGAAAAGATTTCTTGATTTCACTAATAAGGATGCCATGTCCATTACCTACGCTGATATTCGGAAATTTATATTCTACATGAAAGATCATGAGAACAAAAAAGCTTCCACAATTAATGTCTATACTGCAGCGATCCGTTTCTTCTTTGAATACACTCTTGGATATGTGTGGGATTCCAAAAAAATACCAAAAATGAAACGCGACAGGCAGCTCCCTATAATCCTTACCCGGGAACAGGTAAACCTACTTATTGATTCTATGGATAACTATAAGCACAAGGCCATCACTGCAACGATGTATTCCTCCGGTCTTCGGGTCAGTGAAGTCTGCCATCTGCGCTATGAAGATATCCGCAGGAAACAGATGATGATACATGTTCCATTGTCAAAGAACCGGCAGGACCGCTATACCATATTAAGTGACAGGAACCTGGAAATCCTTACAGAATACTGGTACCGTTATAACCGCCCGATGGGATGGCTGTTTCCAAGCACAGTAAGGGATGAGCCACTTACCAGTTCAACCGTTCAACTATTCATAAAAAATCATGCACGGAAACTCGGGCTTCCGGAAGGGGTAACACCGCATACAATGAGGCATTGCTTTGCCTGCCACGCACTTGAAGACGGAGTCAGCCATACATTTATCCAACAACTGTTAGGCCACCGCAGCCCGAATTCCACGGATGTGTATCTGCAGATGACATCCAAAGCACTTATGGGTATCCGGAGTCCCTTTGATACTTTTGAAAAAAAGGATGGGGAGGGCAGCCGTGATGAATGATAATCCTACCATGCAGGATGTCCTCCGGCATTTCTATCCGAAATATCTGGACTCTTACACACCCACTGCAAGTCAGGCAAAAACCGTACATCATATCCTGAACTGCAAGACTGGTGCATATGGAGCCAATATCTCTGAATGTGACACATGCGGACATATCCAGTACCATAACAATTCCTGCCGTGACAGATCCTGTCCGATGTGCCAGGCGTTAGCGAATGAATTATGGGTTGATGCACAGAATGAACATGTATTGGACATTGATTATTACCACCTTGTCTTTACCTGTCCAAGTGAGTTGAACCCATTGATCTACTGTAATCAGAAAGAGTTGTATTCTCTCTTTTTTCATGCTGTGGCAGAAACCATCCAGGAGCTTTCAGAAGACCCTTCCCATATGGGAGGCACCCCCGGATTTATCAGCATTATGCATACGTGGGCATCCAATCTTTCTTACCACCCGCACATTCATGTGTTATCAACCTGCGGCGGGTTGGACACAGACCGTAACTGGCACCAGAAAGAAGATGGCTATTTTCTGCCCGGGAAAGCAATGGCAAAGCTTTTTAAGGGAAAATTCCTGTCCGGGCTGAAACAGCTGCATGATAATGGAAAACTTTCTTATGAAGGTGATGCCCAAAAATACCGTAACCAGTATGAATACCAGGAATTGCTGGATACGTGCTATAAAAAAGACTGGGTTACAGATATCAGGGAATCCTTTGCCGGAGCAGAAACTGTGATGAATTACCTGGGGCGTTACACCCATCGGATTGCAATCAGCAACAGCCGCATTCTCCATATGGATGAAAATACGGTAACCATCCGGGTAAAGGATTATAAATGTGGAGGTAAATGGAAGGAGTTAACCCTGGAAGGTACCGAATTCATCCGCCGTTTCCTGATGCATGTTCCTCCGAAAGGATTTGTCAGGATACGTCACTATGGGCTCCTGAGCAACCATAATAAACGAAAACTGATTCCCATCTGCAGAAATCTGATCGGCTGCCGTGAATTTCTGAGACGGTTCAGGAAGGAAGATAAAGTACATGCGATCAAGATACTGTACAAAAAGGATGTCACAGTATGTCCGTGTTGTGGAGGAAACGTATCATATAAGGTGTGTTCCAGATATATGACACACCGAAAAAACAGTGCCTAAACCAAACTCAAAACGAATACCGTACTTACAAAACTGGGGTAAGGGGAATTTCTGCTCAAAATCAAAAAAATCCCTGGATTTTCGAGATCGTCTTCTCCATAGACAGTTCTGCTTATCCAAAAAATAATGACAGAATGTGAGATATTGAATCCCCATATACCGGACGCGACTTTGTTCAATTCGGAAAAACCAAAAGTGTGCTGAATAAGGGGGCACCGACAGTTGCCCTCTTATTCAACCCACCTTTGGTTCTTTCCTTAAAAATTATGTAGTAGTCGGATACAGCATGGATGAAGTTGAAACTCAGCATGAAAAGAGAGTAGTAATTAGTTAAGTGCTGTATAACATGCATCCCGGGGAGCTGTATAGGAATTACTGCTTCCCATATTTATTGCCTGAATGTCATAAGGACAAAAGTTGGAGGAGTCAGATGACGGATAAAGAATTGCGAAAACTGAGCCGTGCAGAGCTTCTGGAAATGTTGATTCAGCAGATTGAACGAAATGAGGAGCTGGAAGCTGAACTGAAAAAAGCGAAAACAGAGCTTAGAAACCGGGCGATTACGATAGAAAATGCCGGTTCTCTTGCAGAGGCAGC
>NZ_JALFPR010000074.1:0-4936 GCF_022785585.1 Oliverpabstia sp.
GAAAAGAAATACTTTACAGTGCCCGGAAATTCAGATAAAATATTTCGTGGTAAGATAATAAAGTAAGACAGGAAGATACATGAGCGAATTATTATACCAAACATTAAGAGAAAGTGTAGTGAATGCAATCCGGACCAAGATCATGAATCATCAGATACACCCTGGGGAGCGGATCGTGGAAATGGAACTGGCACACGAATTCCAGACCAGCCGGGGGCCAATCAGGGAAGCACTGCGCCAGCTGGAAAACGAAGGAATCGTAGAGTATACCAGAAATGTAGGATGTTCCGTGCGGACATTTTCTTTCTGGGATTCCTATGAAGTATATCTGCTTCGTACCAACTATGAGGCCGTCAGCGTGCGGTTTCTGAACGGGAAAATACCAGGGGAAACGATACAGAAAATGGAAGAGATTCTGGAGCGAATGAGAAAAATTTCAACAGAAGAGTTCGAGAGCGTTTTTGAATACGACAACTGTTTTCATGAGCAGCTGGTGTTGATGTCCGGACTTCCGAGACTTGCCAAAGCGTGGAAAGAACTGTACTATGGAAATCTGCTGGCAGGGTACGAACTGGTAAATGAAAAAGAAAAGATTATGGCAAACCAGTACGACAATCATATTGCGATTCTGAAAGCCTGTAAGGAAGGCAACCCGGAAAAAATCTGCGATGAAGTGAAAAAACATTACTGGAAGACAATTTTCTGCATGATGCAGGAACAAAAGATTAAAGATCCTGATCTGGAACAGGCATGGATGATGGCAATCTAGAGCCTTTTTCAGACACGCTCTAGCAAAAGATGGAGAAAAAGCATGGAAGAATTATATCAGGCAATCGAAGAAAAAATTAAAGCTTCCGGATATCCGAGAGAAATATCCGGGGAACGGGTCTATGATGATATCTGTGATCAGATCGAAGGAAAAGAAAACGGAACGTATCTGGTACTTTCCAAATTTGAGGAAGATGTGGTATTTGAGTATCATATCACTGTTTCTGATGATAACTTTAATCTGGGAATTCTGACGATGAAGACACCGGAAGGAGTTTTTGAGACAGATTTTGATCGCTGAGCGTCGTGTCGTGAATGGGGAATACTAGTTACATATACGGATGAAAATCCCCTGAATCCAGAGATGTGATTCAGGGGGTTTTTTCGCTTCACAGGAAATTGCGTTCCTGTAAGTAAAAAACGCTCCGCGAGGATGCACACTGCGACGTATAAGGTAGATTCCGCAAGCGACCGACGCAGGCGCGAGAATGTGCCAAGGTACATACTTTGTTCTATGGAGAGGGGAAAGATGCAAAAATATATGCAAAAAAAGAGAATCTTTCCGGCATGTCTGTTTCTGATGTTTGTTCTGATGATTCTGGTAATTGGAAAAGAAACAGAGATGACTGGAAGAGGGGAAACTCAGAAAATCCGGAATCTGAGCGATGGATGGTATTATCTGAAAGACGGGGAAAGAACAGAAGTGACTCTTCCGACAACACTTCAGGAAGATCCGGGAACAGTACTGGAATTATATAACGATACAGTGACGGATGAGAACAGAGATATGGTTCTTCTCACCTGGGGAGCACCATATCACCTGCAGATCCAGATGGATGGAAAAACAATTTATCAGTATCGCGATTACGGATTTAAAAGAAACCTGCAGATGGCAAGAAAACTGGAATGCCGCGTGACATTGCCGGCGTTACACAAAAGCAGTCAGCTGTGCTTTCTGTATACTGTGCCGGAAAGTGGAGTGTGTAAACTGACACCGGTATATATGGGGAGCAGCGAAGCTATTTTCAGATTTCAGATCATGAATGCGGCGCCTGTGTTTGTGATCGTTCTGGGTATGCTGGTACTGGGTATTTTCGCAATCGGAATCTATGCGTATCTTCGTGCACGGAAAATGACAGAACGACGGTTTGCCAATGTGGGATTGTTTCTGCTCTTATGTGGCATCTGGTGCGTGACAGACTCTTCGCTGATGCAGTATCTGAGTCATTATTCACCGGCGATCAATGAAATATCTTTTTATGCGTTTATGCTTATGAGTGTTCCGGTTATCCGGTTTGTGCGGGAGACAGAAGGAATGCAGAAGTATAAAAGCATATCGGTGCTGATTGCTCTGTTTTATCTGAATGTGATTTTGCAAAGTATCTGCACCTACTGGTTCCATATTCAGCTTATCAACATGCTGATGATTACTCATCTGCTTCTTGTGGGTGGATGTATCCTTCTGAGTGTTCTTTTATACCGGGAATACAAGGCAGTGAAAAACAGGCAGATATATTCGATCCTCATGGCATTCGGTGTTCTGGCCTTTGTCGGCGTGGGAACCCTGGTGTTATACTGGTTTTTCGGAATTACCGGATACGATCTGATTTTCGAAGCGGGAATTGTCGTTTTTGTATCTGTTCTTCTGTGGGGCCTTGGCAAGACTATGGTGGAAAATATGCGTTTCCGGACGGAAGCAGAGGTATATAAAAAACTGGCACAGGAAGATCAGATGACCGGTATGAAAAACCGGTACTCCTATGAAAAAATTTTAGAGGATCTTGAAGATGGTATCTGTAATTGGAAAAATGCAGTGCTGATATTTATGGATATGAATCATCTGAAACAGATAAATGATATTTATGGACACGGAGCCGGAGATGAACTTCTGATTGGAGCAGCACAGAGTATCCAGAAAGCGTATGGAAGTCTCGGATATTGTTTTCGGATAGGAGGAGACGAGTTTTGCGCGATTCTTCCGGAAATAAAAATATCCGAAGAAGAACTTTCCCGCAGACTGGATGCAGCGGTAGAAGAATATAATCGTTCCAATGACCAGAAGCTGTCAGTAGCCCGGGGATTCAGCTGGTTACAGGACAGTCGGGGGATGAGAAAGAGTATCAGTGACTGGAAGTTCGAGGCTGATCAGAATATGTACAGCAATAAGGGCTGGTACAAAAGAGAAGAAGTACAAGAGGAAGGTACCCGCTATGAGATATAATATGGATTTTTTAGTGGCAGCACTGATCTTTCTGATTGTCTTATGGCATCATTTTATGAAACAACGACAGTATGCAGGTAACAAGACAGAAAAAACATTTCAGATTTTTATGATGCTTGGAATCGGAGATATTCTACTGGATATGGTCAGTACAGTTGTTATTGACAACAGTCGTCCGGAATTCGCCAGAATGCTTTATGTGATTTTATTGCTGTTTTATCTGTGCCAGCTGCTGATTCCACCGGTTCTTTATCTGTATACACTGGCACTGGCAGGAGGGGCAGTGGAAGAAAAATTATCGGGGATACGTTGTCTGTTGCTTTTGCCAACCGTGGTGCTTACGGTGCTGGTCATGGGTAATTTTCAGACCGGTCTTTTATTTTCTGTCACAGCGAACGGAGCATATATCAGGGGGCCGCTGTATCTTATGATGTATATGCAGGCTGTCTGGTATGGTCTGGTGATCGGTGGGGAAAGCATCCGGAATTATCAGAAACTGGGAAAACGAAAATTTGGTATAATCTGGGAAATTCTTTTTATTATGGTCAGCTGTGTGCTGTTGCAGGGAGTTTATCAGGAAGTTCTGCTGACCGGATTTGCTATAGCACTTTGTCTGATGGTCCTGCTGCTTGCTTTTCAGAACCCGTATGTGTATACCGATAATCTGACAGGACTTTTGGATATGCAATGTTTTCAGGAGTGGGCAGAAGAACAGTGCAGACGCAAACGGGATATTCATGTGGCAGTTGTTGATCTCCGGCAGCTGAAACAGCTGAATACCATTTACGGGGTTCCATGGACAGATCGTTTTTTGAAAAAGATAGCAGGGCAGATACGGGAGTTTACGGAAAGTCCCTATGTTTACAGAATCAGTGGGAAAAGGATACTGATCGGAATGTACTCTTTTGAAGAATACGAAGCAGTATTGCAGAAGCTGCTGCAGTATTTTTCTCATCCGATTGCCATGGAAGGGGAAGAAATTCTGTTTTCAGCAGCAATCTGCGGAATACCATACGGGAATCAGCTTGGCAGTGAAAATCTCCTGAATTATGTAGGATATCTGACGGCACTAGTTCCGAGAACTCAGGAAACATTGCTGGTCCGGGGGGACGAATACGTAAAGCACGGATTTCTCCGGCAAAAAACAATTGAAGCATATCTTTACAGAGCGATAGAAGAAGATTTGTTTGAAGTATATTATCAGCCGGTTTATTCGATCAGGGAAAAGAGATTTGTTACGGCAGAAGCACTCAGCCGGCTGCATCACCCTGGTCTCGGACCGATATCTCCGGAAATATTTATACGGATTGCTGAGCAGAATGGACAAATCAATGAGATTGGCCTGCAGCAGTTCCGAAAAGTGTGCCGGATGGTCCAAAAATGTCCGGAAATCATGCAGCAGCTGAAAAATATTAAGTACAATCTTTCACCGGCTCAGCTTCTGAAGAAAGGATATGTCGGACGATTGCTGGAAATTATCCGGGAACATGGATTGGAGCCGTCGTTTTTTCAGTTTGAGATCACAGAGACCGTTGCGACAGAATACAAAGAAGAGGTGTATGAGGCGGTGGAAGTCTTTGTAAAAGATGGTATAGGCCTGTGCATGGATGATTTTGGTTCCGGGTATGCCAACTTGAATGCGGTACTGAAATTGCCGTTCCAGTGTATCAAGATGGATCGCTCCATGTTAAATGGTATCCGTCAGCATAAGGTAGCAGGAGAGTTTTATCGTAACATTGTAACGATTCTCCGGCAACAGGGATATGCGATCGTGGCAGAAGGAGTAGAAGAGCAGGAAGAGGTGGAACTTCTGGAAGCGTGGGGCGTGGATATGATTCAGGGATATTATTTTTCCAGACCGCTCCCGGTGGAGGAATTTCTGAAAAAGATCCGGGAAGCCGGATAAATAAAAAAGAGGAAGCTCATATCGGAGACTTCCTCTTTTTT
>NZ_JALFPR010000117.1:0-7630 GCF_022785585.1 Oliverpabstia sp.
ATCGTCAGCAGGAAATTTCCGAGATTTCCCGTTCCTTAAAGGCCATGGCCCGTGAGCTGGAAGCGCCGGTGATTGCGCTGTCGCAGCTTTCCCGTGCGGTGGAGGCACGTGCGGATCATCGCCCCATGCTTTCCGATCTGCGTGAGTCGGGAGCCATCGAGCAGGATGCCGACGTGGTTATGTTCATCTATCGTGATGATTATTATAATAAAGATACTGAAAACAAAAACATGGCGGAAATTATCATCGCCAAACAGCGAAACGGCCCGATCGGTACAGTAAATCTGGTATGGATGCCGGAGTACACTCGGTTTGTTAACGCGAAAAAGGACTAAAAAAGGCGAAGAGATTTTCTTGTAAAGTACCTCCTGTATGCTCTATAATGAGTGCAGGAGGTACTTGTATTATGAAAGAAACCAGATACCTGATTTCTGAGACGGCAAAACTGGTTCAGGTAGAACCTCATGTACTGCGCTACTGGGAAGAGGAACTGGGCTTGTCCATCAAACGAAATGAGATGGGACATCGATACTACACCGATAAAGATCTGGAAATATTTCAGAAAATCAAGGAACTGAAAAAAGAGGGTTTGCAGTTAAAGACAATAAAAGAGAAACTTCATGAGAAGGATGAAATTCCGCAAGTGGAAGAACATAGGATATCGGGAGAGGGTATTATAAAACAACAGAAAACAGAGCCGGAATTTCAGGAAGAACAGATTCAGGTAAAGATTGTAACTCCACGGAAATTTTTGACAGAGCAGTCCTTTGAAAAAAAAGAAGAAAAGCAGAAAAGAAGATCTGAACAACCGACAAAAGAAGAACGTTTTCAGGCAATCATGGAACGCCTGATTCACGATATTGAACTGAAGGAGAGGAAAGAAGGACGTTACCGAAGATTGGATGAAGCGATCCGGCGACATCAACAATCCAGAAAAATGGTCGCCGCCACGCAGGAAAATCGCAAAAAGAAAAAATAACGTAACTGTGAAGGGAGCAAACAGTTACTAAATAACATAAAGAAGGAGCTGTACACAGTTTTGTGTACAGCTCCTTCTTCCGCGCGGAAATAATTATATTTAAAATAATAATTATTCTTCAACGATAGCTTCTGTAGGACAGACACCTGCACAGGTACCGCATTCTACACAAGTATCAGCATCGATAACATATTTTCCATCACCTTCGCTGATAGCTTCTACTGGACATTCACCAGCGCATGTTCCACATGCTACACATTCGTCAGAAATTACATATGCCATAATTCAAATCCTCCTTTTCGTATTTACCGATATACTCTCGGCTATATGCTAATTCTAATATAAGTAGTGCAGGATTACAAGTACAAATTTACGTACAATCGCAGGAGTTTGTATGATTTTGGTGTGATACAACAGTTGCCTACGGGAGAAAATGGTATTATAATGTGCGTATCACAGGAAAGGAGATAAACAGAATGAGAAAAATTTCCAAAGATATGATTATTGCCGATCTGGTTACGATCGATCCAAATATCGTAGTAATTTTAATGCGCGCCGGTATGCACTGCATTGGTTGTCCGTCTGCACAGGGAGAGACCCTGGAAGAAGCAGCGATGGTTCATGGACTGGATGTAGATCTGCTGGTAGATCAGATTAATGATTATCTGGCACAATAAAAAATCGTGTAAAGAAAAACGAAACGGCAGGAAGAATTCAGATGTCCTGCCGTTTCGTTTTTTTCCGCATTGCATATCAATAATTGACTCCGTGAACCGATTTCAACTGAAACCTGATTTTGAAAGTTATACATTCAATAATAACAGCTGCTGCAGTGCCTGATCAGCTATCAGAATCTCACCGTGTTCTTTGAAATAGGCTTCTGTTGCAGCGGTGCAGGCTTTGCCGGTACCATATTCGGAGAGCATGTTGCAGACTCTGTTAAAGTCTTCCGGATTCATGCCGGACTGATGCAGGATCAGTACGTAAGTAGTCTCACGGTCTTTATAGAGTGTGTTTGTGCCGGTATACCATCCGTTTAAAGCAAGAGCCGCCCGGATAACGGTGTCCAGACTGGAAAATGTGAAGATACGGGTCAGATCCGGACGGGTCTGAGCAATGTCATTTTCCGCTGCCTCTGTATCAGAGTGCGTTTCTGCAGTATCCGGCTGAATCTTTGTTTTTCTGTCGGAGGAATCTTCGGTTTTATTTTTTTCAGAGGAAGCAACAGGCTTTTTGAGTCGTCCTTCACACAGTTTCTGGAAAAGATCCAGGATGTCGTCTGCACCGGTAACAGCCGGCCCTTCCGTCTGGGAAGGAGCAGTTTCATCGATACCGGCAGCAAACTTGGAAAAACGGGTATCCAGTTCTTCCGGGTCTTCTACTTTTGTGATGATCAGTACGATACTGTCCGGTGTAATCGGAATTGCTTCAATCATTAGTGGAACATTGTCGGCTTCAAAACCAAACTGATCCTGAGCCTGTAGCATCATATCACGAAAAAGATCTTTTGCTTTTTCGGATCCGTAAGCCAGTTCACTTAACTTTAGCTGGCGATCCGCCAGATCTTCGCTGGTCAGTGTGCAGCGGATCTGGGTATCATTAATTTTTTCTATTTTCACAGATATCACATCCTTACTATCAACCATTGTTCTAGAGCGTGTCTGAAAAATCATTTCCACAACTTGCAAGCCCTACTTTGCGGTATATGTTACCCTCATTCGGTTACCGTAGCCCGCTACGCCGCCCTCATTCGGATAAAATCTCCCACAAACTGGGACTCGCAGCTCACGAAAAGCCTTTTTCAGACACGCTCTAGTACACCGTTTTCGAAATAACTGTATCATTCACTTGTCTGCGAATCCAATTGTACAGTTTAAAAAGCCTCAGCGTAGCTAGCTACAAAAAGAGCATATTGAATCATTGTTATTATATACTATATGCAAACCGGATGTAAAGGATTAAAATCTCTGCATTTGTTATTTCACAGTAGTTTCTGCAGGTGATAGAAAAAGATTGCAAACCGTACGGAAGAGGATTTTCGACGAATAAAGACAGAATTCAACAATTTTGAGGAAAATGTGTAATATTTTAATGGTTTTCGGCCTTTTCGTAATATTCTTCTTGCATTATAGGAAAAATCAGGTATAATAAAAACCAGAAGAGGTGGCACGGTTCCTGGAAAGGATGTGAGGCCAGCCACTGTTTTGATAATCTATAAACATTTCAAAAAACGTTTCAACTATTTACAATTTTATTCAATTCATTAGCGTATAATATCGTATTTTCCCCAAAGTGTAAAAATGAATGTAATTAATTTAATTGATGGGACGAGTGTCATCTTTTCGAAAAATAATGGTGCTGTGCACTTAAGAAAGGATCATATATCACAAAAAACATGAAAAAAAATAAGAAGCAAAAGGATGATTTTCGAAAGGAACTGGATGCTTATCAGGCACAGGGGATTCCGTTGTGGCTGGACGGAGAACCCAGCAGTCCGAAGGAAATCTGGAAAGCACATAAGATCGCAGAAGATATTTCCTATATGAGAGATTACGTTCCGGATTCTTACGGACGTCTGCTCCGGCTGGAGTTCGATGCGGTGAAGAAAGAAGATGGTTATACACAGAAATTATAAATGAAAACAGAAAATGTAAAGCAGCAGAGAAACAATAATATCCTATAAGGTTCCCTCCCTTGCATAGAAAAGCTGTTTTGCAAAAAGAAGAAGCCACAGCAGAAAAAATTCAGTTATTCTTGCTGTGGCTTTTTTTGCATTGCATATCATTAATTGGTCCGGTGGACCAATTTTGATTTTTACGCGAGCAACGAGTCAAAGTCAAAGATAAAATATAGAAAAAACAAAAAATATGTCAAAAAAAGATGACGGGAAATCATTCTGTTGTTATAATAAAGGGCAGTAGGAGGTTATCAGAAATGAAGAAAAAAATAACACCGGTTTTTTCGGTGATCATATTGATTTTTTTAGTGATCTGCGCAGGGATCCTTTCTATATTTATTAAAAAATATACTCCGTCCGGAACAATCATAGACGGAAAAGACTATTTTCAGCTCACCGGAGATGATGAGGCGGGGCTGGTGGTGAACCATGAGCTTGAAGATGCAAAAGTAAAAATGATCGACGGAAGGTATTATGTAGAGAATTCTGTCGTTGCTACATATATTAACAGCAGATTTTACTGGGACAGTCAGCAGCAGGTGATGCTGTATACGTTGCCAACGGAAGAATTTCAGATTGTTCCTGAGAGTACGCAGTATGTGACATCAGCAGGGACTCAGATGACGGATTATGTGATACTGAAACAGATTGATGGCGGTGTTTATCTGGATCTTGAATTTGTCAGCCAGTATACGGATATGACGTATACTGCTTTTGAAGATCCGGCTCGTGTGGTGGTTCGAACAAAATGGAATGATCTGCAGCTGGTAACGGCACAGAAAAACAGTGAGATTCGTCAGAAAGGCGGGATTAAGAGTTCTATTGTGGCCAAGGTAGAAAAAGGAGATACGCTGTATCTGCAGGAGGAGCTGGACAATTGGAGCAGAGTTGCTACGGCAGATGGCTACAGTGGATATATAAAAAAAGAAGTACTTTCGGATCCGAAGGATGATAATGAGGAACATGCAAGTACTGTACCGGAATATACCAATATCAGTAAAGATTATAAAATCAATCTTGCGTTTCATCAGGTGACCAGTATGGATGGAAACGCAACATTGGCACAGATGGTGGCAGATGCACAGGGAGTGAACACGATTTCACCAACCTGGTTTTCGGTGACGGATAATAATGGAACAATTTCTTCACTGGCAAGTGCTGATTATGTAAACCAGGCACATGCTATGGGGATGGAGGTCTGGGGACTGATCGATAATTTTAACAGTGAAACGGATAATCTGACATTCCTGTCAAGTACAGCGGCACGTGCCAATATCATTCAGCAACTGATGACACAGGCAGCCTCAGTGGGATTGGATGGAATCAACCTAGATTTTGAATCAATTACAGAAGAACAGGCACCGCATTATATTCAGTTTGTACGAGAACTTTCGATTGCCTGCCGTAATCAGGGAATAGTATTTTCCATTGATGACCCGGTTCCGACTTACAGCAAACATTATGACAGAACAGAACAGGGAATTGTTGCAGACTATGTGATCATTATGGGTTACGATGAACATTATGCAGGGAGCACAGATGCAGGTTCGGTGTCTTCACTTGGATTTGTAAAAGCAGGTATCGAAGATACACTGAAAGAAGTGCCGGCACAGAAAGTGATCAATGCGATTCCATTCTATACAAGAGTCTGGATCCAGCCATTTGGTGCGGGAAATCTGACCAGCGAAGTGTTGGGAATGGATGGAGCTGCAAATTATATCAGTGAACATGGTATGGATACTTACTGGGATGATGAAGCCGGGCAGAATGTAGCGAGTGTAGAAGCTGAGGATGGAATCTATACCATCTGGGTGGAAGATGAACAGTCCATCGGGGAGAAGATGAAACTGATACAGGAGAATCAGCTGGCAGGAGTAGCTGAGTGGAAACTGGGATTTGAGCGGGCATCTGTATGGCCGGTGATCGCACAGTATCTGCAGTAAAATAAAAGGAGTATAGACAAGAAGGGAAAGGGACAAAAAGAGATGGCAGAAGAAAGATTTAAAACGACGTTGATGGGTGGTTTTGATAAAGATGATGTATTGAATCAGGTTCGCGAGATGAAGGACGCAGCATATGCGGAAAAAAGCAAACTGATTAAAGAAAAAAAGGAACAGGCAAAGCAGATTCAGGAACTGAAAAAACAGCTTGCGAAAAAGGACAGTGAAAAAGTAGCAGCACTGCAGAAACAAAAAGAAGCACATAAAGAAGAAATCGCTCATCTGGAAGAACGAATTCAGGAAAAACAGAAACAGAAAGAAAAACTGGAGCGTGAGATCAGCGAAAAATATCAAAAATATATTGACCGCTATGATCTGATCGGTGGACTGGTGCTGGAATCTGAGGAGAAAGCGGAAAAGATTATCAGAGAAGCAAATGAAAAAGCAGAACAGGTACTCAACGATGCAGATCAGCAGGCAGAGACTACAACACAGAATGCAAGAAAAGCAGCAGATCAGATTGTGTCAGAGGCCATTGCTACGAGAGATGAACTGATGGACGAAGCGAAGAAAGAAGCAGAGAAATGCCTGGCAGCCGTACAGGCAGAAGTGGATGCGAAACTGGCTGATGGAAAACGAAAATACATTGCTGTACAGGATGAGATGAATGAAATTGTAGAACTGATCAACCAGGCACAGATTCGTTTTATGGCTTCTTATAAAGAAGTACATAAGATTGTCAGTGCGATGCCGGAAACCATGCGAGAGCTGGAAGATGAAGAGGCATCCAGAAAAAAAGAAGACGAAAGTACAGTTGCTGCACAGAATAATCTGCAGACAGGGGAGTCGGAGTATGAAGAAGATCTCGACGAGGAAGAGGAAGATTTTTCCGAGGAAGAGATGAAACAGATGATGAACCGTCAGGATGAAGAATGAAAAACACAGGACTTGAACCAGACTCCCGGGCATATATTTTAATAAATATGCTCCGGGAGTTTTTATGATGAAAAAGAAAATATGGGAACTGGGAATGACGGTGCTACTTCTGACCGGTGTGTTCTGGCTGGCAAGGACGGGAGCAAGACTTACAGGGGCAGATGCCGGAGCGGGGAATGGTGTGGTATTGATAGACAGTGGTCACGGGGGCAGTGATCCGGGGAAAATAGGGATTCATCAGGAAAAGGAAAAAGATATTAATCTGCAGATTGCAAAACGGCTGAAAAAGCAACTGGAAAAAAACGGGGTAAAGGTCTATATGACGAGAGAAAATGATGTAGATCTTTCGGAAGGAGACGGAGGAAACAGTAAAGTACAGGATCTGAAAAGACGTTGTGAGATGGTTCGGAAGATCCAGCCGGACTGTGTATTAAGTATTCATCAAAACAGCTACCCGGAAGAAGCAATTCATGGGGCACAGGTCTTTTATTATGAGGATTCTTCAGAAGGAAAAAAGCTGGCAGAGATATTACAGAAACATTTGGTGGAAGTGCTGGATAAGGAAAATCACAGACAGGCCAAAGGGAACAGGACTTATTATATGCTGAAAAAGACAGAGGCAACACTGGTGATTGTAGAACCACGTAGTATTATAATGACAAATCAGAGAAAAGCCGTAAATAAAGGATTTTTGAGTGATTTTGTCCTATTAATAAGCTTCAAAATGCCGCCATTTTGGCGGGAAAAAGAGCTGTTTTCATGTGAAAGCAGTGGAAACGAAGTGAAAACATAAATTTTTCACTAATGCTAATGGAATAATAATGGCAAATCGGAAAGGAGGAAAAACTTCATATTGAAAATTTGGTAGGACTGATTAGTAAAGTTTGCTGAAAGGCAGATATTGCTAATAAGTCCTATTTTTGTACCAGAAAATATGTATCTGAAAGAAAAGGAGACGAAAATGAATGTATGTACAGCGGTAGGGGCAATAGACAGCAAAAAAAATCACACAATAACTTTTAAGAGCGAAGCTCACAAAATTTTCTACTTGAAATATTTGCCGGAGTGCAGGTATCAGGATGTGTGCCATAAAGCGTT
>NZ_JALFPR010000157.1:0-21515 GCF_022785585.1 Oliverpabstia sp.
ATATCAGTGTTGACCCTGGAATCTTAGCTCAGCTGGGAGAGCATCTGCCTTACAAGCAGAGGGTCACAGGTTCGAGCCCTGTAGGTTCCACTTCTTCTTTGGAAGACAATTTCATATGGCGAGATAGCTCAGTTGGCTAGAGCACACGGTTCATACCCGTGGTGTCGAGGGTTCGAATCCCCCTCTCGCTACTTTAAAGAAACGTTATTGGCGTTTCTTTTTTTTACATATATATCAAAACTGATACGGTAAATCATTTAACTCCCACTATATAATTTTTATACGTTATGAGCATGCACTTATATGACCGACCTGTTTTTTCAAAGCTCATCTTTTTTGAGAAAGGAATTTCTGCCATGTCTAATCTACAGGTTAATATGACCAAAGACCCCATTGTAAAATCCCTGGTGATTTTTGCGCTCCCTATTTTGTTTTCCAACATTTTTCAGCAGCTATACAATACGATCGATATTATGATTGTCGGTAACTTCCTTGGTGACAGTTCTCTTGCCGCTATCGGCGCTTCTTCCTCAATCTACGAACTGTTGCTTGGCTTCTGCTTTGGTGTTGGAAACGGACTGAGCATCGTTGTCTCCCGTTATTTTGGACAGGGCGATAAAACTCTGCTGAAAAAATCTGTTGCCGGATCCATCATCATTGCTCTCATCCTGACAGCCATCCTGATGACCGCTTCTTCCCTGGGACTTTATCCACTGATGCGTGCCTTGAAGACACCGGAAAATCTTCTGGCAGAATCACATTCCTATGTATCTACCCTGACGACTTTTATCGGTGTCATGTTTGCCTACAATTTGCTGGCAGGACTTTTACGGGGAATCGGAAACAGCTTTATGCCGCTGGTTTTCCTGATTATTTCTTCCCTAACCAACATCTTGCTGGATCTTTTATTTATCACACGATTTCAGATGGGTATCCGCGGTGCTGCTGTTGCCACAGTCATCGCGCAGGGATTTTCCGTTATTCTCTGTCTGATCTATATCATCCGGAAAACACCGATTCTGGTTCCGGAACAGCAGCATTTTGCGGTTGGCAAAAAGCTTTATCGCGAGCTTACCACCCAGGGACTTTCCATGGGCTTTATGAACGCAGTGGTTTCCTCCGGAACCGTTATCTTACAGAGTGCGATCAACGGTCTTGGCGAAGTGTATATCGCCTGCCATGCAACGGCAAGAAAGTTAAATTCCTTCTGTCTGATGCCGGTCAGCACCATCGGAGCTTCCATGTCCACCTTTGTTTCCCAGAACCGTGGTGCCGGAAACAAAGACCGGATCCGCAAGGGTATACGCACTGCCTGTATCATGGACGTCTGCTGGGGTGTTACAGCGATAATCATTCTCTTTTCCTTCGCTCGAAATCTAGTTACACTGTTCGGCTCCACACAGGATGTGATTCTGGATAACTCGGCCCTGTACCTGCGGTTTACCGCTCCGTTCTATGCGGTGCTCGGTATCCTCTTCAATATGAGAAATTCTTTGCAGGCACTGGGTGAAAAAACAAAACCACTGATTTCCAGCTTTATCGAATGTGCCGGAAAGATCATCTTCTCCCTGTTTATCATCCCGGTGATGGGTTACTGGGGCGTCATCATCTGTGAACCACTGATCTGGTGTTTCATGACTGCGCAGCTGGTTTACTGTTATTTGCATGTGCCGTATCTTAGGAAAGAAAACGCGTAATTGATGATTAAAAAAACGGGAAACAAATGATAATCTTCTGATTGTACCATTTGTTTCCCGTTTTTTCTTTCCGTGACTTTGTCGGACTTTATTCTTTCTCAGTTACAAAGTCTTCTGTATCGTCAGCTTCTTACAGGCATTCCTCAATTTTTTTATTTACCTGTTCCCGCAGTTCCAGTAAGAAAGCTGCATTTCTCGGATAATCAGAAAATGTGATCTTCATACCTGCCATTTTTTAATTAGTGTTCCCAAAATCATCGCTTTCGCAATTATTACATATACAATTGCGAAACACGTTTCCTACAAAGCAGTCTCTCGTATGTAGTTTTAGCCCTGTAATCCGTTCGCCTGGCGGATCATATCTTCAATGACGATATCATAGATCTCACCGATAGTGTTGCAATAAGCCAGCACTTTCCATGGTTCGTTAGTATGGAAATGGATCTTCACCAGATCTTCATCTCCAGCCACGATCAGGCTGTTGCCCTCGTAATGTTCTGTAATATATTCGGATATGGCATCCTCGTCCAGATCTTCATCTCTTCTGTCGATCAGAAGCTGTGTGTCATAGCGGTATGCAAACTGATCGTCTTCTGCATCAATTGAATGTACTCCCATTGTTTCTACCTCCATATTCTGTGTACTGAATAGTTATTTTTATTTTACCATAAAATACGAATGTGTCCACAGATTTCTTCATTCATGCATTTTCCCTTTTTCTTATCTGTTTACTGTTCACTCCGTTCCCAGTAACACGCTTCGCGATGCACAGAATTTATGCTAAACGCATAAATTCGCGCGATATGTCTCGGGTTTTCTGTGACCTTTGCTCACTAAAACCTCGCGGGATATTACCAATGAACAGTAACCTTATCCGTCCTCTTCTTATTCATCTTCCCTCTCATAAAATCCATACTCTCCTTCTAACGACATGGATTTTACTCTCATATCCTCAATCCAGATATATGTCCGATTCTGTAAAAAGAGGATCATCTGATCGATGTCTGTCTCTGCTCCCTCAACTTCCATCTCAACACTCCCGTCATACCGGTTTCTCACCCACCCGGCAAGTCCCAGCTGGCCGGCCTTTTGCACCGCATAATACCGGAAACCTACACCCTGAACGCGACCATAAAAATAAATATGTTTTCTGACTTTTAAATCCATTTCTCTGTTTTCTCCACTTTCTGAGTTTTATATCATTGTACCAGATCTCTTATTTCTCATCAAACACTGGACACAAAAAGACTGCCCTTTTCGGAGCAGTCTTTCTGGATTTATTTACTTTTCGGAAAATGTTTGTATGAGTTTCTTCTTATTTAAAATAAGCAACACCGGATTCGAAGATCTTGATATCCTGTTCTCCGTAGATGTTCATGGCTACGGCATCGCCGCGGCGTTCGCTGTGAGCCATCTTTCCGAGTACACGACCATCCGGACTTGTGATTCCTTCTATGGCTGCGTAGGAACCGTTGACGTTCCATTCTTCATCCATGGATACGTTTCCATTCAGATCACAGTACTGGGTTGCTACCTGACCGTTTGCAAAGAGTTTATCGATCCACTCTTTGTTTGCCACGAAACGACCCTCTCCATGAGATGCCGGGTTGACATATACTTTGCCAAGTTCTGCCTGTGCCAGCCATGGGGATTTGTTAGTTACTACTTTGGTGTAAACCATCTTAGAAATATGTCTGCCGATGGTATTGTAAGTCAGTGTCGGTGAATCTGCAGTCTGTCCTACGATCTCGCCATAAGGAACCAGTCCCAGTTTGATCAGAGCCTGGAATCCGTTACAGATACCAAGTGCCAGACCATCTCTCTCATTCAACAATTTTGTTACGGCTTCTTTGATCTTCGCATTCTGAAAAGCAGTTGCAAAGAATTTTGCAGAACCATCCGGTTCATCACCGGCGGAGAATCCGCCTGGGAACATGATGATCTGTGCCTGATTGATTGCTTCCTCGAAGATTGCTACAGAATCACGGATATCTTCCGCCGTCAGATTCTTGAATACTCTTGTGATCACGTCCGCACCGGCACGTTCAAATGCTTTCGCACTGTCGTACTCACAGTTGGTACCCGGGAATACCGGGATAAATACGGTCGGACGTGCTACTTTATGTTTGCACACATGGATGCTGTCTGCTTTGTAAAGCGGGCTTTCCACTTTCTCCATGTTATCGGTTCCTTTGGTCTTGAAGACTTTCTCCAGAGTTCCGGTCCATGCATCCAGTGCTTCTTTCATGGAGATTTCCATTCCATCTTTGTATGTGAATTTTGCATCGTCTGTCACTTCACCGATAACAGTATACGTTACAGACAGTTCTCCGACTTTGTCAGCCGGTACTTCGCAGATGATATCACCAAATCCCGGTGCAAACAGATCTCTCTCGTCCAGATTGTGTTCAATCTTCACACCCAGCTGATTACCGAATGCCATCTTGCTGACTGCTGCTGCGATACCATGACGATCCAGTGCGTAAGCGGAAAGCACTTTACCATCCAGGATATCCTGATGCAGTTTTCCGTACTGATCCATAGTTGCTGCATAATCCGGCAGATCATAGCTGTCTTTCGGCAGACGGATCCATACCAGTTTGCTTCCTGCCTTTTTCAGTTCCGGTGTGATAATATCCTGTTTCTTAGCCACATCTACCGCAAATGAAACCAGTGTCGGCGGAACATCAATATCGTTGAAGGTTCCGGACATACTGTCCTTTCCACCGATAGATGGAAGGCCAAATCCCATCTGTGCCGCATATGCACCGAGCAACGCTGCAAATGGCTGACTCCAACGTTCCGGATCCTCTGTCATTCGGCGGAAGTATTCCTGGAAGGTGAAACGGATCTTGGAGTAATCTCCGCCGTTCGCTACGATGCGTGCAATAGATTCTACAACTGCATAAACTGCACCGTGATATGGGCTCCAGCTGGATACATATGGATCAAATCCGTAGCTCATCATAGTCACAGTATCTGTTTTTCCGTTCATTACCGGAACCTTAGCGACCATAGCCTGAGTTTCTGTCAGCTGATATTTACCACCATATGGCATAAATACACTTCCTGCCCCGATGGATCCGTCGAACATCTCTACCAGCCCTTTCTGAGAACAGGTATTCAGATCAGCCAGCATAGATAACCATGCCGCTTTGGTATCTGCAGGAGCTTTTTCTTCACGCTCCAGAACATTTCCCTCTTTATTCGGAATATCTACCAGAACTTCTGTCTCCTGATGCGCACCGTTGGTATCCAGGAAAGCACGGGAAATATTAACAACTTCTTTTCCTCTCCAGTTCAGTACCAGACGCGGTTCTTCGGTAACAACAGCTACTACAACAGCTTCCAGGTTTTCTTCGTTGGCATATTTCATGAATTCGTCAACGTCTTTCGGATCTACAACAACAGCCATACGTTCCTGCGACTCGGAAATAGCAATTTCTGTTCCATCCAGACCGGCATATTTTTTCGGTACCTTATCCAGATTGATCTGCAGTCCCGGTGCCAGTTCTCCGATTGCTACAGATACACCGCCTGCACCAAAGTCATTACATTTTTTGATCAGTTTGCTGACTTCTTCTCTACGGAACATACGCTGGATCTTACGTTCTGTCGGAGCGTTACCTTTCTGTACCTCGGCACCACAAACTTCGATAGAAGCTTCTGTATGTACTTTGGAAGAACCGGTTGCACCACCGATACCGTCACGGCCGGTACGTCCACCTAACAGGATGATGATATCGCCCGGATCAGAATTCTCTCTCTTGACAGCACGTCTCGGAGCCGCACCCATGACAGCACCGATCTCCATACGTTTTGCCACATAATTCGGATGATAGATTTCTTTTACATAACCGGTAGCCAGACCGATCTGGTTACCATAGGAGCTGTAGCCATGGGCTGCACCACGAACCAGTTTCTTCTGTGGCAGTTTTCCTTTCAGAGTCTCTTTTACAGAAACTGTAGGATCTGCAGCACCGGTCACACGCATTGCCTGATATACATAAGTACGTCCTGACAGCGGATCACGGATCGCACCACCCAGACAGGTAGCAGCACCACCGAAAGGTTCGATCTCGGTCGGATGGTTATGTGTTTCATTCTTAAAGTTGATAAGCCATTCTTCTTCTTTTCCGTCTACATCCACCGGAACCACGATGGAGCAGGCATTGATCTCATCGGATTCTTCCTGATCCTGCAGTTTTCCTTCGGATTTCAGCTTTTTCATAGCAAGAAGCGCCAGGTCCATCAGACAGATAAATTTGTCATCTCTTCCTTTGTAGAGAACTTCTCTGTCTGCCAGATACTGTTCATAAGTTTTCACGATCGGCTCTTTGTAATCGCCATCTTTGAATGTTACATTTTTCAGTTCTGTGGAGAAGGTAGTATGACGGCAGTGATCGGACCAGTAAGTATCCAGCACACGAATCTCTGTCATGGATGGATTTCTTTTCTCTTCGTTTTTAAAATAATTCTGGATATGCTGGAAATCCTTAAATGTCATAGCCAGATTCAAAGAAGCGTACAGTTCTTTCAGAGCTGCTTCTTCCATATCGATAAAACCATCAAAGATTTTAACATCTTCCGGTTCTTCAAATTTTGTTACCAGAGTCTCCGGTTTTACCATTCCTGTCTCGCGGGAATCCACCGGGTTGATACAGTGATTTTTGATTGCTTCGAATTCTTCGTCCGTGATATTTCCTTCAATCACATATGTGGTTGCTGATTTAATGATCGGCTGCTCATCTTCTTTCAGGAACTGTACACACTGCACTGCAGAATCTGCTCTCTGGTCAAACTGACCCGGCAGGTATTCCACGGAAAATACTCTTGCTCCTTCTGCCATCGGAATCTGCTCTTTATACAGTACATCTACCGGTGGCTCTGAGAATACACATGTACATGCTTTCTCAAACACTTCCTCTGAAATATTTTCCACATCGTAACGAATATATACATGAACTGCTGTCACAGTCTTAATCCCAAGGTAGCTGCTGATCTCATGCTTTAATTCTTTTGCCTGTACCGCAAAATCAGGTTTCTTTTCTACATAAACACGTCTTACACTGCTCATCCTTCACCCTGTCCTTTCTGTGCACTCCTGTTTATAACTTCTGCAGAAATGCTCTTCGCGATACCAGAATCAATATCTGGCATTTTCTTCGGTCTTATTTCCTTTTAAGGCCACTGGATCGCATCTCTCAGAGATCCAGTGTACTGTCACTATAAAAATACCACAGGATGCATTATTAGTAAAATTAATATATTTAATCTTTTTAATAAGTTTTGCTTATTATTTGTTTATTTTTGTGAAAATACTGGATGCACCCACAAGATTTTGTTATACTGAAAGCAGTTATAAGGAGGACTTATCAAAAATGATGGATATAAACTACGAATTGTATAAAGTATTTTACTATGTGGCAATCTCCCTGAGCTTTTCGGACGCTTCCAAACAACTGTTTATCTCCCAGTCAGCTGTCAGCCAGTCTGTCAAAGTACTGGAAAAAAAACTGGGAATCACTCTGTTTATCCGAAGCACCAAACGGGTACAGCTGACGCCTGAAGGAGAAACACTGCTTCGCCACATCGAACCGGCAATGAATCTGATCAAACGCGGAGAAGCGCAGATCATGGAAGCCAGTAACCTGGGGGGAGGTCAGCTTCGTATCGGCGCCAGCGATACCATCTGCCGGTATTATCTTGTTCCGTTCCTGAACAAATTTCATAAAACCTACCCGAATGTCCACATCAAAGTCACGAATCAGACTTCCACCAAATGTGTGGATCTTCTGGAAATGGGACAGGTAGACCTGATTGTCACCAACTATCCGAACTCCCGGTTAAGTCATGGGGATCATATCCGGACGATCCACTCCTTCAGGGACTGCTTCATTGCAAGCTCAACTCACTACACAGAACTGATGGATAAAAAACTGCACCTGAAAGATCTCCTGGACTACCCGATCATGATGCTCGACCGGAAAAGCACCACCAGCGAATTCCTGCACCACCTCTTCCAGCAACACCAGCTGGATCTGGTCCCGGAGATCGAACTGGGCAGTAACGACCTCCTGATTGATCTTGCCCGCATCGGTCTCGGCATCGCCTTTGTCCCGGACTACTGCATACCCGACGATGGTGAACTCTTCCCCCTGGATATCCAGGAAGAACTCCCCGGCCGAAACCTCGTCATCGCCCACAACCCACAGCTGCCGCTGACCAAAGCAGCGAAGGAATTCCTGAACATTCTCTAACTCAAAAAGGAGCATCCGTTTTCCAACCGATGCTCCCAACTTTTTTCTTTCTCCACAACAAACTTTACTTTTACCCCTCGTCCTCCACAATCAGAACACAGCCGCAGGCGCCTGTTCGTCCCCTTCATCCACCGCAGTCCCTGCCATTACCTCTCGTCCTGAACCCACTCCACCTCCCCTTTGCTAAAGCACAGCCGCGGGCGACAAAGCCTGGGCGGACAACACTTTGTGGGCGGTTAGAGCAAGCTTTAAGATCCGACGCTTACGTAGGCTTTCGCGAGGGTCAGCTGACCCTCGTGAATCATAGCCGAATTTAGCGGCTAGCTCAAAGTTGCTCTGCCCACGTTGTCCGCCCAGGCTTTGTTGCCCGCGGCGTCCCTTTCGCCACACTCTCCCCCCTATCTCCCCCAAAACTCTTCCAGAACCTTCCCAACTCCCCTCCGGTCACAAACCACATACTCCTCCCATTCCCGTGGAAAAAGCCCCGTATAATCCGGCAAACAAAACCTCTCATCCAGAAGTAAAATCACTCCCCGGTCTTCTTTCGTTCGAATCACCCTTCCTGCAGACTGCAGCACCTTATTCATTCCCGGAAACCGGTATGCATAATCAAACCCATTCTCCTTCTTTCTGTCATAAAACTGCTTCAGAATCTCTCTCTCATAACTCACCTGTGGAAGCCCGGTTCCCACGATCACTGCTCCAACAAGCCGCTCTCCAATGAGGTCGATTCCTTCCGCAAAAATTCCTCCCATCACGCAAAATCCAAGCAGCGTCCCTGTATTTTCACTCTCAAATCGTTCCAGAAAATCCTCCCGTTCTTTCTCCTGCATCGACGGACTTTGCTGTAGAATCTCCACCCCATCCGTCCCATACAGTTCCATGTACCGTTCCAGAATATCATCCAACATTCGATACGACGGGAAGAAAATCATATAGTTTCCGGTATGAGAACACACTACCGCATGAATATACTCTGCAATCTTCCCATACTCTTCAGGTCCCCTCCTTGTATACCGGCTGCTCACATCCCGGCCGAGGATCAGACACTTCTGTTCTTTGGCAAAGGGTGTCTGTGCATAGATCGCATAATCATCACTTCGTCCGCTTAAAAGCTCCCGGTAATACATCACCGGAAGTAATGTAGCCGAAAAGAAAACAGTGCTTCTCCCTTTATCCATACAGTTTTGCAGGTTCTGTGCCGGATTCACACAAAACAGTTTAACACGAAATCTTCCATCCTCATCATGTTGTGTATAAATTACATAATTTTCATCGATGAGATCACTGATATACAGGAAACTCCGCACCTCAAAATAAAAATCCAGAAGTTCTTTTCGAAGTTCTCCATCACCAAGTTCCTCCAGATAGTTTTCCGTTTCACCCATCACAGAAAGCAATGCCAGCGAAAAATTCCCAATGGACGGAAGAACCCGGCAGGTCTCACATTCCCGTTTCCACTCAAGCATCAGCCGGTTACACCGCTCCAGTGCTTTTTCCAGCTTTTTCCTGTATGGCTTCACCAGCTTTTTCATTCTCAGGATATCCTCCTTGTACAAAACCGCACTGTACATCTCCCGTCCTCGTTCCACCAGATTGTGAGCCTCATCGATCAAAAATACGTAATCTCCTTTAACACCTTCCGCAAAAAAACGGCGAAGATATACCTGTGGATCAAACGCATAATTATAATCACAGATCACTCCATCCACCCAGACGGCGAGATCCAGACTCATCTCATACGGGCAGACCTGATACCTTTCCGCATAAGAAAGCAACTTCTCCCGGTCATATATTTCCTCTTTCTCCAAAAGCTCAAACACCGCATCATTTACCCGGTCAAAATGTCCCTTTGCCCTTGCACAGGCTGCCGGATTACACTCCATGCTGTCACACACACACAATTTTTCTTTTGCAGTCAAAAGCAGAGACTTCCAGCGAAGTCCATGCTTTTTCAGGATTTCAAAAGCTTCCCCTGCAACCGTACGGGTAATCGTTTTTGCAGTCAGATAAAAGATTCTTTCTGAGATTCCTTCTCCAACGGAGCGCACAGCCGGATACAGACATGACATCGTTTTGCCCACACCGGTAGGTGCCTGGATAAACAGCTGCTTTTCCCGCAAAATGGTCCGGTAAACACCATGTACCAGTTCCCGCTGTCCCTCCCGGTAAGGAAAAGGAAATTCCAGTCCGATCATGGATGCATTCCTCACTTTTTTCCACTCCTGATGCCAGTGGGCCCAGATATAGTAGGTATCGGCAAGTTTCTGAAACCATGTTTTCAGTTCCTGCGCATCGAACATATAGGAGAACCTGCGAATCTCTTCCGTTTCCATGTTGCAGTATGTCATCTGTACTTCCATCTGTTCCAGCTGATTCTGTTCTGCATAGATCGCCGCATAACACCTGGCCTGTGCAAGATGTACCGGAACCGGTTCTTCCACAAACCTGAGTTCCCGGTGTACGCCTTTGATCTCATCAACCATCACATGATCTTCTTTTTCCTCTATTCCATCCGCCCGGCCTTCCACGAGCAAATCTAGATCTTCATAGCAGAAGCGGCAGTTGAGCGGCACCTCGGCCTGATAAGCAGCTCCCATCTGTCTCTGAACCTTTTTGTGGATTCTGGTTCCCTTTGCCAGCGACTCTTTATCTGCCCATCCGCCTCTCCTGTTGTCTATATCACCGGAACGCAGGATAAACTCCACCAGCTCCCTGACCGAAATCTTTACTTCTTCTTTTTCCATCCGCCCACCACCTTTCACTTTGCTTATTATAACTCATCCACCAGCCTTTGCCTATATTTCCGTAAATCAAAATTGATCCACCGGATCAATTATTGATATGCAACGCAATCAAAAGAAAAATCTTCCGCAGGAACCATTTGGCTTCACCACGGAAGATTTTTCTTTTTTCGCATATCAAATCATTTTCAGATACCTTTATGAAATTGCAAATTTTTGAATTGCTTTGTCGAATTCTTTGTCTTCTCCATAACACTGAACGGTAAGTTCCTGTGTCAGATCCATACTCATGATTCCGAGAATAGATTTTGCATCAATAATTACACGATTGTAGAAGATGTCAATATCAAAGTCACATTTTCCAGCCGCCTTCACAAATTCTTCCACTTCACTCGCCTCATTTAATTTGATTTTGCTTGTTTTCATATCCTGCATTATATCAATCCTTTCTGGAACTCGCGGTAACAAAATCTGTGTACCGGTGTAGAATATCGGTACTCCCTTCTCCAACTGGTAGTACCACATATTTCGAGAATTGATTATCGCATCTGATGCGAAATTTGTCAACTTTTTAATCTTCTCTGTTTTATGTTGGTGTTGCACTATTTTTAGTGCTTTCTTTTACATTTTTCACCTGTTTTTTTGCTATTTGCACAGCATTCTCTCCGGATTGAAATCGTTTACGATTCAGAGTGGGCAATATTCTCTTGAAAATCAGCTTCTCTTTTTCAAATTTCGTCAAAAACAACATAAAAATTAAGGTAACTGTTCAGTACCCTCACAGTTACGAGTCAAAATCCATGAAAAATCGCCTTCGGCGATGGGATTTTGACTTGCATGTCTCTGGATTTTGGCATATTCATGCCAAAACACCTCGCGGAATAACGGTGTGCTGAATAGTTACAAATTAAGGAACAGCATTTTCACACTGTTCCTCTGAAGGATTATCCAACGATTTTTTCTACTGCTTTATCCAGATATTCATTTTCTACCGCATGGAAAGCTCCCTTGTCGGCTGCTTCCGCATACAGTGGATTGATCGGCATCTTGCCGAGCACTTCTGTTCCCAGCTCTGCCACTATCTCATCAATATGACTCTCACCGAATACAGAAATATGTTTTCCGCAGTCCGGGCATACCAGATAGCTGTAGTTTTCCACAACACCCAGCACATTGATTTTCATCATCTGTGCCATCTTATAAGCTTTACGTACAATCATCTTTACCAGATCCTGCGGGGAAGATACGATCACGATACCTTCTACCGGCAGAGACTGGAAGACTGTCAGCGGTACATCACCGGTTCCAGGCGGCATATCTACGAACAGATAGTCCAGATCTCCCCAGATCACATCGGTCCAGAACTGTTTTACCATATTTGCCAGAATCGGTCCTCTCCAGATGACCGGTTCGTCTTCTCTCGGAAGCAGCAGGTTTACAGACATTACCTTAATGCCGTTTTTTGCCTCGATCGGATAGATACCGGCATCTACTGCCTGTGCCGGACCCTTGACACCATACATCTTCGGGATGGAGGGTCCTGTGATATCCGCATCCAGGATACCTACTTTGTAACCTTTCTGTGCCATTCTATTTGCCAGAGATGCGGTAACGAAGGATTTACCAACGCCGCCTTTTCCGCTGACGATGCCAATCACATGTTTTACGTTGGACTGGCTGTTCATCTCTTCCAGCATACTCTTGGGCTGTTTGCTTGGACATCCTTCACAGCTTTCTTTGCTGCAGGATGTGTTGCTACATTCTTTTGCCATTGTCTTTCCTCTTTTCTCTTTTTATTTCATAAAGCGATCGATTGCTTTGTTCAGTTCTTCCAGTGCTTCCATATCCCCATCCTTAACTGCATCCACAATACAATGCTGTATGTGATCCTGTAAAATCACTTTTCCGGTATTATTAATTGCCGATTTCACTGCCGAAAGCTGGATCAGCACTTCCGAGCAGTCTCTGCCTTCTTCCACCATCCGACGGATCGATTCCAGATGACCGATAGCTCTTGACAACCGGTTAATTACCGCTTTTGTGTTTTCATGGGTATGGGTATGACTGTGCTTGACAACCGTTCCATCTTCCAGTACATGTACATGCTCTCCCATCTTTTTCCTCCCATTCATACATTCCCCGATCAGATCTCGGAAAATGTATATCGCTGATGCATCCCGGAAAAATAGACGTCAAATACTATACTGCCATCTTTCTGAATGCTTTTTTCGTAAGTTTCTTTCCGGCCTCCGCATCGTTCCCGGATATAGATTTCCGGATCTTCACACTGGATTTCCTCAAAAAACTGATCTCTGGAATGATTCAGCGGACACTGGTTTATAATTTCTCTAATGACTTCATATTGTTTCATCTATCGTCCCTCCCACATCGTTTTTATTATAACAATCTTTTGTAAAAAGGACAACACATCCGTAAGAAAAAGTGAGAAAACTGTTGCCTTTCCAACCGTAAGGTTGTATCATAGCATACTAGAAATTAAAATACATTTAAGGTGATTTTAAATGCATTTTGACTCGTAACTGTGAAGGTACTGAACATTTACGAAAGAAAAATAAATGAGTGATAAACAGCAGGAGGAGAAAGCACATGCAGCTTTTAGAAGAACGTATCTTAAAAGACGGAATTGTCAAACCGGGAAATGTTTTAAAAGTAGACAGTTTCTTAAATCACCAGATGGACATTGCATTCATCAATGAACTGGGAAAAGAATTCCAACGCCGGTTCGCCGATGCACCGATCACAAAGATTCTTACTATCGAAGCTTCCGGTATCGGTATTGCCTGTCTGGTAGCCCAGTATTTCCATGTTCCGGTTGTTTTCGCAAAGAAAGCACAGAGCCTGAATCTGGACGGAGAGATGTTTACCTCCAAAGTAGAATCCTTTACACACAAGAAAGTATATGATGTCATCCTTTCCAAGAAGTTCCTCGGACCGGAAGATCATGTACTCTTGATTGACGATTTTCTGGCAAACGGCTGCGCACTGATGGGTCTGATCGACATTGTAAACAAATCAGGTGCCACTCTGGAAGGTGCTGGTATAGTTATCGAAAAGGGCTTCCAGGAAGGTGGAAAGAAAATCCGTGAGATGGGTGTTCGCCTGGAGTCTCTGGCTATCGTAGAGTCCATGACCGACGATTCACTCACTTTCCGTCCGAATAATTAATCAGTCCCGGATCCTCTGAATCACCCGGGCAACCATTATATCTTGCAGATTTTAAAAAAAGAACATTCCGTTTTATTTGGAATGTTCTTTTTATTTTCTGTGTCTTTTGATGAATCACCGGTATCAGTTCCCGATATCCTCCTCATCAAATTCCACCACCGTATAATATCCCCGGTCTGTTTCTTTAATATCTTTTACAATCCCTTTTCGTGACTGCAGTCTTTCATAACCGGGATAGTTTTTACTCATGGCAATCATTGGCTGTATCGTATAATAATATGACGTTGGCAGAGCACTTTCTGTCACATCCACTTCCTGTCCCACTGTCAGAAGTCCCTGACGTTCCATCTTAAACTCCATATTTCGCATGATAGGTCCTCCTTCCCTGTATGTCTGTTCCCATCTGTTTTTCTTCATAATCTTCCTTTCACTGTTTATCCGGTTCCGATACCTGTATTTTTCCGGTGTTATGTAACAGTGAAGGTACTGAACAGTTACGCTTTTATTATAGATTTCCCGTGAAAAAATACAAGACCATCTCTCCGGTTTTTCTTCCATTTTCAGTATTTTTTCAAAATACCGGAGGAAAATTGTGCAAAATTTTGTCTTGCGAAACAGGAATCGCCATTATATAATGGGGTACGTGATTTGAAATGCGGTTTCCGGAAGCAGTTGTTTTCGGAAGCTACATCCAACCAAACATTCATAGAACAAAGGAGAACAAATATGGGTGGAATTTTTGGAGTTGCATCGAAAAGCAATTGTGTGTCTGATTTATTTTTTGGAACTGACTATCATTCCCATCTTGGTACACGCCGGGGTGGCATGGCAGTCTACGGCAAAGAAGGCGGATTCAACCGGGCGATCCACAATATCCAGAACGCTCCCTTCCGTACAAAATTTGAACGGGACGTGCAGGAATTAGAGGGTACTCTCGGTATCGGCTGTATCTCTGATACAGAACCGCAACCGCTTTTAGTTCAGTCTCATCTGGGAAGTTTTGCAATCACAACTGTTGGTAAGATTAATAATATGGACGAACTGGTAAAACGTTCTTTCGCCAACGGCTGCACACATTTTCTCGAAATGAGCGGCGGAGATATTAACGCTACAGAGATGGTGGCATCTCTCATCAATCAGAAATCTTCTCTGATCGAAGGCATTCGCTACGCGCAGGATGTTATTGAAGGATCTATGACCATGCTGGTTATGACTCCTGAAGGTATCTATGCGGCCAGAGACCGATTAGGCCGTACTCCACTGATCCTCGGAAAGAAAGAGGATGCGATCTGCGCTTCTTTTGAGAACTTTGCTTATTTTAATCTCGGTTACCATGACTACAAAGAACTGGGACCATCTGAGATTGTCTTCTTTACACCGGATGGTGTGGAAACTGTTTCTCCGGCAAAAAATGAAATGAAGATCTGCTCCTTCTTATGGGTTTACTATGGTTATCCTACCTCTTCCTACGAAGGAATCAACGTAGAACAGATGCGTTATAACTGCGGCGATATGCTTGCAAAGCGCGATAATGTATCTGCGGATATTGTTGCAGGTGTTCCGGACTCCGGTACCGCACATGCCATTGGTTATGCCAACCGTTCCGGTATTCCGTTTGCCCGCCCATTTATCAAATATACCCCAACCTGGCCGCGTTCCTTTATGCCGACACATCAGAGTCAGCGAGAGCAGATTGCTCACATGAAACTGATCCCGGTACGTGAACTGATCAAAGACAAGAGCATGGTGCTGATCGACGACTCTATCGTGCGTGGTACACAGCTTGGTCAGACAACCCAATTCCTGTACGAGAGCGGAGCAAAAGAAGTACATATCCGTCCGGCATGTCCGCCGTTATTATACGGATGTAAATACCTGAACTTCTCCCGTTCCAAATCCGAGATGGATCTGATCACCCGCCGTGTGATCCAGAAGCGGGAAGGAACCGTGACGGAAGCAGTCCTGGAAGACTACGCAAACCCTGATTCCCATAACTACCATGAGATGCTCAACGAGATCGGCAAACAGCTGAACTTTACTTCTCTGCGGTATCATCGTCTCGACGATATGGTGGCTTCCATCGGACTCGAACCATGCAAAGTTTGTACTTACTGCTTTGACGGAAAAGAATAAATAAAGCTTATACATAAAACTCCAGGCAGCCGGCTTTCACCGTTGCCTGGAGTTTTGTTGCATTGTATATTCTCTTTATTTTTCCACCGGATATCCGCATTTTTTACAGTACTCTGCTCCGGGTTCAAGTTCTGCTCCACAGTTCGGGCAGGTACCTGCCGTTCTGACCGGCTGCTGATTCTGACTGCTGTTTGACGGATGATTCTCTCCAAAAAGCTCTTTTGCCTTATCTTTCAGATTATTTCCCACATCTTCCATTGTGGATTTGAAATCAAAACCGTTTGGATTCACCGATGTGCCATTCGGATTGGAACCGGAAGTCGGCCATACCGGCGGCGGTGTCTGGGCTGTGGTATTCCCGGTATAGTAGTAATAATCCCGCTGGCTTTCGGTCTGATGTGGTGCGGTCTTTTCATAGGCGTCTGCGAAATTGTTCATCACATCACAGGCATAAAAGTACGATAAAAACGGAATATGCATCACGATCGTAAAGATCACCGGTGATTCGATATGCACGTTGTAGCGGTCACCTGCCTGATCCAACCGGGATGCCAGCTGATACGTCCAGTACAGTCCGTAGATGCCACAGGTGATCCAGGAAAGGATCCATGCCACGATATAGTTCTGCGTCATTTTCCGGTCATCTCTGCAAACCCAGTTGGTATCTTCCCCATACTGATACCAGAAAAAGATATGATACAGACCGCAGGTCACGAGCCCTAGCAGTGCACTGACCAGACCATTTCTTCTTTTTATTCTCATATACGTTCGTCTCCTCTGTCATGTTCTGTTATTTGATGCACTTATTATACCATCAATGAAAATCTCTCACAATGGCACAACCCCCTCAGAAAATGAAGCTTCTCTTAATTTTCTCTTGTCCGTTTCTTATTTTGCATCTATAATTACAGACAGGCTGATTTCAGTCGCAAAATCTGAACAATAAAGGATATTTTATCTATGCATCTGGAAATCATTTTCAAAGATCCCAACCGGAAAAAAATATTTTTATCCAAAACAAAAACGTTATGCGCGGTCATCCTTTCCTACCATCTGCTGACCTGGTTTACCGGCTGTCCGTTCCGCTTCTTTTTCGGCATCTCCTGCCCCGGCTGTGGAATGACCCGCGCGCTTCTCGCCGCTCTGCGCCTGGACTTTGCCGCCGCATTTTCCTACCATCCGTTGTTTTTCCTGCTGCCGTTTTTCCTGCTAGGATATTATCTCGATCCCTGGATTAACTGGAGCCGTCACTACCTTCTTCTCGGATCTGTAGCTGCCCTCTTTGTGCTCACCTACCTGGTTCGCCTGCTGTTCCTTCACGATCCGGTTGTAACCTGGCACCCGGCTTCCGGAACCCTCTTAAAACCATTCTTTCATCTTTTAAATATAAAACTTCCGGGATAGATTTCTCCGTTATTTTCACTGAAATCCATCCCGGAAGTTTTTAAAATCCAATCATCTGTACAAGAAAAACCGCCACCGCGGCTCCGACAGCCACAGTAAGCAATCCCCGTTTCATATACGCCAGCACAATCGCCACCACACAGCCGACAACTGCACTCACCTCAGATCCCGTACTGGAAAAAATCGCCGGAAAGGTCATCGCCGAAAGCACCGCATAGGGCACGTAATACAGAAACGACTGTACTCGTTTATCATTGATCTTTTTTCGGAAAATTGCCATTGGAAGCATACGGATCACATAAGTTGTCAATGCCATCACAAACATACTGGCAATAATATACTTTGTACTCACCCTGCATTCTCCTCCTCATTTCTCGGAAATAACCATGCCGCAATTCCACTGACCAGAATCGTGATCAAAATGATCGCCCAGCCACCGGACAGATGTTTCAGCACAGGAAGACTGGAAAAGGCAACACTTGCTGCGATTGCCAAAATCACCGTAAACAGCACATTTTTTTGTTCTCTGGCCGGAGGAATGATAATGGCAATAAACATA
Organism: Oliverpabstia sp.; assembly: GCF_022785585.1. Lineage (NCBI taxonomy): Bacteria > Bacillati > Bacillota > Clostridia > Lachnospirales > Lachnospiraceae > Oliverpabstia > Oliverpabstia sp. Next base: position 17,984 of record NZ_JALFPR010000157.1, read on the forward strand.
CCATACAAAGCAATTCCCATGGCACTGGATAATTTCTGCGGCATCAGCTGGGTGGCAGCACCACCCACAAAAGTCCCAAGCGTCCAGCCAACAACCGGCGTCAGGATCAGTCCTGCCATATAGGAAGCTGTTAATTTCCTGGGCTGCTGCATGGAAACTGCAAAAATCTCATCTGTAATTCCATAAGCGATCCCCAGTCTCTTCTTCATGGACATCTTACTTTCCACTTTCTGAGAAACAGACAGAGACATCAGGAAATAACGGATATTAATGATCAGCGTGGTCATGGCAATCTCAATCATAGAACCTCCGGCTACCATCAGATTCACCCCGGCAAACTGACCTGCACTGGTTACATTAGTCAGGGATATCAACACAGCTGTCCATAGCGGCAGGCCGGAACGAACCGCTGTAATTCCAAATGCCGCCGATACTGAAAAGTATCCCAAACAAATGGGAATTCCGTGACGAATTCCCTGTAAAAATTCACTCTTTTTCATTTTTCTCACCCTGTCCGCAACTGCTATCTGTCAGCCAAATTGCGAACACTTTCCCGTACAATTAATTCCGTGGGTAGTCTCATCCTGCCCACCGGCACCTCTTCTCCATAGATGCGCCGCATCAGAAGCCCAACTGCTTCTTTTCCCTTTTCTTCCGGCTTCTGCCGCACGGTCGTAAGCATCGGCCTGGAAAGTCTTGCATAAATATTATCATCGAAACCGGTTACCGACAGGTCTTCCGGCACAGAGATTCCTTGCGAATAAAAGATACTGATAGCTTCATTTGCCAGAAAATCCGAGGTAAAAAACGCCGCCGTGTAGCCGCTTTCCTTCACGTTTTGTGCAAACTGCCGCAGCACTTCGTGTCGGTAATTATCATGTTGGGGAAGATAAAAATAATCATCTTTGTCAAACTCCAGCTTATGTTCTTCCATCGCATCCTGCAGTCCGCGAAATCTACACAGATTACTTCCCATTGGATGTTGCTGATCCCCAAAAAAGGCAATCTTTCGATGTCCCTGACCGATCAGATAAGAGGTCATCTCATACCCACCCTCATAGTCTTCCAATCCGATATTGTCAAATCCTTCTCCATAGGAATCCACAAAGACAATGGGAATGGGGATCTGATGTACCAGAGCGGTACAAAACTCTGCTTCACATCCAAGCAGGATCGCGCCTTCCAGATTGGAATTCTGCAGTACTTTTGCAAAACTCTCATTATCGTCTACCGTTCCGCAAACCATGGCGCGATCGTATTTGCGCAGTTCCCGGTCAATTCCCTCCAACAGGCTCCCACAAAAGGGATCCGTCAGCACATGTTTTTTCTTTCCAAGACAAATATAGACCGCTACCAGATGATGCTGCGGTTCCCCTCTGTTGTTTTTCTTTTCTTTCACATAATGATTACGGAGCAATGCTTCTTCGACACGTTGTCTGGTCTCCTGTGACATTTTTCCGGCGCGTCCATTTAACACATTGGAAACAGTTGTTGCACTGACCCCCAGCTGATCTGCAATTTCCTTAATCGTGATCATTTCTCTCATCCTTCTTCTCGTAAGGTATATGGAAAATCTACTTTCATATCCCGGAAATAATATTCCCGGTCTGTTTCTGTAATCTCGCGTAGCACACGGCATGGGTTGCCCACGGAAACCACATTGGCAGGAATATCTCTCGTAACAATACTTCCCGCACCGATCACCGAATTATCTCCGATCGTTACCCCAGGGAGCACAACAGAATTTGCTCCGATCCATACCTTATTGCCAATGTGGATAGGTAGCGAATAATGTGCACCCATCTCTCGATACAGCGGATAGACCGGATGACCGGTGGTACAGATGGTTACATTTGGACCGATCATGACCTGATTGCCAATATACACATCCATATCATCTATGATGACCAGATTAAAATTAGCATAAAACTGATCCCCCAGATGAACATGATTACCGTAAGACATATGTACCGGACTTTCAATAAACACACGGTCCGTACAATGCCCGAGAATCCCTTTCAGAATTTCTTTTTTCTTCACATCCTCGCTCGGACGGGTGTTGTTATAGTCAAACATCACTTCTTTGCAGTGACGTCTCTGCGCTTCCAGTTTCTTTTCCTGTTCGATATCGATCGGATCTGTATGTCCATGTTCATAAAAAGGCATCCCGTTTTTGATTCGCTCCTCTAAGTGCATCTTTTCTCCTCCTTTTAAAAGCTCCGAATCTTATCGTCCGCTTCGCTTTCTGTCTTATCAATCTTCCGGATCACCACATAATAAGAAAAATCATCACTGACTTTAATCTCTACCCGGTCACCCACTTTATGTCCAAGAATCGCTTTCCCGATCGGTGATTCGGTACTGATCAGCCCGCTCAGAGAATTGCCGCGGATCGAAGTTACCAGACGATAGGTTTCCTCCTCATCGTCATCTTCCATGTACAGTGTCACTGTATTGTTCAGTCCCACTTCATCTTCTTTGGACTCTTCTGAAATCACAACTGCCGTCTTTAACATTCTCTCCAGATACCGGATCCGGCTCTCATTCTGATTTTTTTCTTTTTTTGCCGCATAGTATTCAAAATTTTCGCTGAGATCGCCCTGGGCTCTTGCCTCTTTTACTGCTTCGATAGCATCCTTTCGAACTACCAGTTTCCGGTATTCAATCTCTTTTTCTATTTTCTCCACATCATGTTTCGTTAATCGTTCTCCCACAATCCGTCTCCTCTTTCTCAACTGATATTTTTAACCAATTACGTAACTTTTCAGTACTCTCACCATTACGAGCCGAAATGTATATAAATGCCTTTGGCGATGCTGAATAATTACTCGATCACCTTATGATCCAGCCATTTTCTTCCATGAAACCGCAGGGTATAAAAGATACCACGGAGTGTCCAGTCAGAGAACATACCGATCCAGACCGCAATCGGTCCGAAACCAAAAACACGACAAAGAACCACACATAATGTTACCCTGCAAAGCCACATGGTCGTACAGGATAATATCATGGAGAATTTCACATCGCCTGCCGCCCGCATGGAATATGCCGGAATAAAAGCCGGTACCCATACGATTGGTTTGATGATGGTGATCCAGGTCACCATAAAGAAACACATCCTACCACTCTCTGCGCTCATACCTCCCAGATGGATGATTGGTTTTGTCAGAGCAAACACCAGCAGGCAACTGATGATGATAACTACCTCAGATACCAGGCACATCTTTTTTGTATAGTATATCGCCTCATCTTTTCTTCCGGCACCGATACACTCTCCTACTACATTCATCAGACCGATGCCGATACCGATGGCTGCAATACCGTTCAGATTTTCCAGAATATTTGTCATCGCCTGTGCTGCGATTGCCGCAGTACCAAGAGTCGATACCGTAGACTGAATCGCCAGCTTACCAAACTGAAACATCCCGTTTTCGATACCCGTCGGGATACCAAGCGCCAGGATCATCTTAATCTTATGCCTGTCCGGGCGGATCTTTGTGTAATCCCGCACACATATCTCTTCTTTTGGACT